>CAJMPF010000007.1 GCA_905215195.1 uncultured bacterium
GGGACGAGCTCGGGCTCCGGCGCAGCAGGAGCGGTGTATGCATCGAGCGGCACGGGTTCCGGCGCGGGCGGCACGGGTACCGCGGTGTTCTTTTCCCAGGGCAGGGGCTGGGTCATGGGCGACTCCTCATCTGACGGACGGCGCGCCTGCGGGCAGCGCCATAGTTTGAGCCGTACCAGTATACCGAGCCGCGCGGACACCGACGCAAATCACACCACGACTCCGTGCGCCACCACCACCCAAGCATCACCAAATAAGTTGCGGTGAAATAGTTCCTGAAACCAGCCTTCTGGCCCCCAAACAGGAACTATTCCACCGCAACTTCGATTGGCTCGGAGGGATAGAATATCTACCATTTCTACCCCGTCCCCACATGGCAGGAGGGTTGCTGTGAAGCATAGGGTGCTCTATTACATGGTCGATGGTTCGACCGAGGCGGGTCAGGCGGCGCTCGACACAATCGAAGGTGGCGATCAGATTGAGCTGGTGGGCCGCGCGCACGAGCCCAATGTCTGCCCCACCGTCGAGCAGCTGGCAGGCTGCGAGGGCTTTGTCGGCGAGTTCGGCCCCGTCGATGATGCATGTGCCGACGCCATGGCCGCCACGGGGATGCGCATTGTCTCGAACATGTCTATCGGCCTTAACCACGTTGCCGTCGAACTCCTAGACTCTCATGGCATCACCGTCACCAACTGCCCTGGGTACTGCTCAGACGACGTCGCTCAACACACCATCGCTTTGATGCTTGACCTGATGCGCCAAGTTACGTTTCTTAACCGCGATGTGCGTGACGGCGTTTGGAATCCACTTGCCGGTTATACCATGCACCGCACGCAGGGTCGCACACTGGGGCTTGTCTTTTTTGGCAGCATCGCGCGTGCCGTGGCGCCCATCGCACAAGCGCTTGGCATGAAGGTGCTGGTGTGGGCGCCGACCAAGAGTGCAGAAGAGCTCGCTGCGGCAGGCTGTGCCAAAGCACAAACGCTCGATGAGTTACTCGGCACATCGGATATCGTCAGTCTGCACTGTCCCCTGATTCCAGAGACCGAAAAACTCATCGGCAAGCGCGAGCTTGCACTCATGAAGCCCACGGCATTTTTGATTAACACGGCCCGCGGGCCCATCGTGGATGAGGATGCCCTGGTCGCCGCGTTGAACGAGGGCATCGCCAGCGGTGGCACGCGCGGCATCTGCGGCGCCGCGCTCGACGTACTCGCCGACGAGACCGCGCCCAACCAGGCCCTGATCGCGCATCCGCGCTGCATCGTCACACCCCATTGCGCCTACAGCACGCAGGAAGCCTACGACACCGTCCGTCGCATGTCGCTACAGGCCGTAGTAGACAAGCTCGTCTTTAACCGCAAGCCCAAGCACACCGTGGCCGAATAATTAGTGCAAAGAGGTCGGGTTTGTCTGTACCAAGTTGGTGCTAAGTAACTTGACCCCAATGCACCAAAAAAGTTGCGGTGAAATAGGGACTGTTGGAGCCTTCAACAAGGCC
Source organism: uncultured bacterium (assembly GCA_905215195.1). Lineage (GTDB taxonomy): Bacteria > Actinomycetota > Coriobacteriia > Coriobacteriales > Coriobacteriaceae > Collinsella. The sequence continues at coordinate 1,502 of CAJMPF010000007.1, forward strand.
TTTTAATCCCTATTTCACCGCAACTCCGATAGATATCGCGTATTCGAATACGGCAGCGAGCGGCTGCCAGAGCGACTACTAAGTTAGAGGCCGAGCATCGGCTCCAGGACAAAGAAGTAAGCGAGCACTACGATGCCCAGGATGATGCGGTAAACACCAAAGCACTTGAAGTCGTGACGGCGGACGAAGCCCATGAGCCACTTGATGGCGATGAGCGAAACCACAAAGGCCACAACGCAGCCCACGCCCAAGATAGCGACCTCGTTGGCGCCGAACGTGCCGCCCTTGATGAAGTACTTGACCAGCTTGAGCGCACTTGCGCCAAACATAACGGGAATAGCCAGGAAGAACGTGAACTTAGACGCCACCGAGCGCGTGCAGCCCAAAAGCAGGCCACCGATGATGGTAGAACCGGAACGAGACGTACCAGGCACCAGCGAAAGCACCTGGAAGCAGCCGATACCCAGCGCAGTCTTCCAACTCAGGTCCTCGAGCGTGGCGATGGAGCCAAAGTCCAGGTTCTCGTCATCGTCCTCATCCTCAGCGGTAGCCGCAGCGGGCGCCGCAAAGTGCGCACCGGCGGGACGTCCGCCCGCCACCACAGCACGCGAACCAAACGAACCGGCAACGGCCATTTCCTCGCGCTTGCTCGCGCGCCAGTTCTCAATCACGATAAACAGTACGCCGTACACAATGAGCGCCAGCGCCACGACGGGAGCATTGTAGAAATGCTCCTCCATCCAGTCGTTGAGCGGCAGACCGATCGCCGCGGCGGGAATGCAGCCAAGCACAATCTTGCCCCACAGCACCCAGGTGTCGCGACGGCCCTCCTTGCCCTTGCTGGGAGAAAACGGGTTAAGGTCGTAGAAGAACAGGACGCAGACGGCCAAAATGGCGCCAAGCTGAATCACGACCAGGAACATATTCCAGAACGTCTCGCTCACGTTCATCTTGACGAACTCGTCCACCAAGATCATGTGACCGGTCGACGAAACAGGCAGCCATTCGGTGATGCCCTCGACCAGGCCCATGAAGGCAGATTTTAGAAGCTCGATGATATCCAAAGGGACCCCCTCGTTAGACACCCGCCGATATTGTTCTGCGGACGGTGCGGGCGATGTCCCATTATCAACCGTTGGCGGCGCACCTGCGCCTACCCTTACCAAAAAACTCGCCCGTTCACAGAATTGCGAGCGGTCAAACCGAAATCCTTGGGTATAACTGCAACAAGATAAAGTGTCCGACGGCCAACGCGCCCGCGCCCGCCCGACGCACGAGCCCCACGCCCGTGCGATAGACCAAGGAGGAAACCATGAACGAGGGCTATACCAAGGTATTTGTTTCACTCGACGGTACTGAGCAGCAGGATTTTGTGCTCGCACGCGCCATCAAGGTCGCCGCGAACAACGGCGCTAAGCTGATTATCGGCCACGTCATCGACTCCACCGCACTCGAGAGTGCCGGTTCCTATCCGGTCGACCTGGTCAACGGCTTGGAGGAGGCCTTTAACAACTCCATCGCCAAGCAGCTCGAGGAGGCCAAAGCCAATCCCGACATTCCCGAGGTCGAGGTCATGATTCGCACCGGCCGCATTCGTGAGACGCTCAAGGATGAGATGCTCGACGTGGTCAAGCCCGACCTGGTGCTCTGCGGCGCTCGTGGCCTGTCCTCGATCAAGTATGCACTCCTGGGTTCAATTTCGACGTTCCTGCTGCGCAACACCGACTGCGACATCTTGGTCGTGAAGTAGCAAACGTACGCCTAACGCATCGCGGAGCGCAAGCCCACGTGCCCAAGTCTTCCAAGAGCGGGACCACCATTACGGTGGCCCCGCTTTGCTTTAGGCTGAGAATTGCTCCAGAACCCTCATTCTCTCAACGGAATCCGTCTGAATTTTCAGAGCGACCCGACCCAAATCTCCGGTTGCAGAGGCAAGTTCTGCAAGCTGGGCAGACACCTCTTCAGCCACTTCCGCCGCGATGTTCTTGATCATCTTGAGTGGCAGATGCAAATCTTGAGACATGAATTCGAAATCTTCAGGAGTCACCCCATCGATCACCCGGTGATCCCCAATATCAATCCCAAGATTATGGTCGTATCCCATTATCGTCGTGCAAACAATATCGTATGCAGGGGCCAACCTCTTTTCCCGCCAACTCGGACTATAAAGAAACGAATGGTTCTTGAGATGCGAGTCGCAATTCCCCAACGCATAATCGACCATTACCTGACGAGCGAACATTTGAGTATCAGCAATTACGTTAGACGATTGCTCTCTTATCAATCGGCCGCAAAGAGCCATATAGCAGCTATCGGGACGTGTCTCGTATTTCATATACGAAGGCCAGCCAACCGCTTGGCAAAAATCCTCCTGATGCAGCCTCAGAGGCACATCGAATCCGCTCATCGACGGCGGCTCATTGCTCCAGATTCTGTCATAACGCTCGGAAAAGAACGCACCAGGAATCGTATCCGAAGCTTCTGAACGGGCAATTTCAAGCCCAGCAGCAGACGCTGCCGTCATGCAAATTAATTCGTTGAACGGCAAATCCGGATGTTTAGTTGAAGCAATCTTGACTATGTGAGTCGAGGGGGCAGAGCCGAGCGGCAGCATCCAATCCCCCGACCCGGCCTTTTTTGCATCTTTACCGCGCGGTAAAAACCAACCGGTTTTAGACTGAGCGCCCGCCAACGACAGCCTCGAATCCTGCATATCATTTGCAATCTCAAACACTTCCGCCTTAGAAAGTGCCTCAAAATCCTCGTCTTGCAGAGGACGATAGCCCGGATCGTAGCTCGATTTCTCATCGCCGAGAAACCTCAAGGCACCAACGCACTCATCGCCCAAACGCTCGAGCATCGATAAATAGTCTGACTGGGGGATTTGAAAACGCATCGACAGCTCATGCCGAACCGGGCCCTCGGGAAGCATGCCCGAAAAGAAGGCCGAAAACTCATTGCTGGCATATGGCTCATGTCGCAAGGGAAGAGAAGCTGAGAGTGCGGCAGCATCGTCGCGTTCAAGATATCCCTCATCATATGCAAACGTCTCGTTTACGGGGTCGGCCCTCTCAAATTCTCCGACCAGCTCAAACGTTCCCCGATACTCACGATAAACCTTTAATGCCATGAGCCGTCGCCCCTCTCCCTCAGGATCAAATCGACCCCCAAGCTGTTAGCGATTTGAAGGGTTTGGCGAAGATTGGCACCCGCCTTTCCACGCTCAAGCTCGCTCACAAAGCGCAAACTGCACTGGTTGAAATCAGCCACATCGCGTTGGGTATAACCGAGCTTCTTCCGGCGCTCACGCAAATATGCACCGAGTTCAGCTGGGTCAAAAATCGTTCGCTCATTCCAGTCTTGCATGCTAATCCCCTATGATTATCCCAAACGGGATAATCATAGCACATCATGATGGAATTATCCCGTTTGGGATAATTGTCTTAACGTGAATGACGCTCCGGGACGTTACACCGCGACGACTACTCAAAGTATTGAAACTTGTTGGTCGAGAAGGCAAACGTGACGACAAAGCCTTTGCCGGGCTCGGATGCCGCGGTGACGTCGATGCCCATCTTGGAGCACAGACGCGCCACCAGGTAGAGGCCGATGCCCGTTGCGCGCTTGGTGGTGCGACCGTTGTCGCCGGTAAAGCCCTTCTCGAACACGCGGGGCAGGTCGGCCGCGCTCACACCACAGCCGTTGTCCGCGACGGTAAGCTCGATGCGCTCACTTGCCAGGCCCTCGTCCAGCAACGCGCCCGAAAACGTGATCTTCGCACCATCCTCACGCGCATATTTAATGCTGTTCTGAATGAGCTGGCCCAGAATAAACTCGAGCCACTTCTCGTCGGTAAACACCTCAAAGTCGAGGTTCTCGCACACCGGGGCCACATGCGCCGCGATGAGCTCGCGCGCGTTGGCCTTAACCGCGCCCGTCACCAAGGTCTTAAGATCCCAGCGGCGAATCAGGTAGTCGCGCTCCACGACTTCCGAGCGCGCGTAGTACAGCGCCTGGTCGATATAGCGTTCCACGCGAGCCAGCTCACGGCCCAGGTCATCCACACGCGACAGGTCGTCTTCGCTGCCATCCAGATTTTCCAAAATTAGATGGGCCGCCGCCAAGGGCAGCTTGGCCTCGTGGACCCAGCTCTCGATATAGTCGCGATAGTCATCGGTCTGGCGGCGACCTTCGGCAACCTCGTCGCAGGCAGCTTTGCCCACCCGGCGCAAGACCTCGTACTCGAGCTCGCCCTCGGCATAGGTCGGGCATTGCACCATCTCCTGCACCCATGCGGGACTCTCGAGCTCCTCTGCCGCACGATCCAGCTGGCGCAGAAAACGACGACGACGCGCGTACTCGATCACGATGCCGAGCATACCGAAGATAAAGGACACGCCGACCGCCACGACCACAATAGAAACGGGTGCACCGGCGACCGTCAGCACAAAGCAGCTCAGCAGCACGCCGCACGTCCACACGGCGACGGGAAGCAGCGCATCTTTAAAGAACTTGCCAAACGACATAGCCGGCCCCTAGACCGAATAGCCTTGGCCGCGATGCGTAGTCAAATACCCCTTGATGCCGATTTTTTCGAGCGTGGTGCGCAGGCGGTTGATGTTAACGGTAAGCGTGTTGTCGTCCACGAAGGCGTCGGAGTCCCACAAGTCCTGCATGATGGCCGGACGCGAGACGATCTTGCCCGCGCGACCCAAGAGCAGCGAGAGGATACGCAGCTCGTTTTTGGTGAGCTCGGTACTGTCGCCGGTTGCCGTATTGGTGACCATGGAGCGGGCGAGGTCGAGCTCCAGCCCCTTGTGGACGAGCGTGCTGCGCTCGCCTGCCGCCGCGGTGCGACGCAGCAAGGCATTGATGCGCGCCACGAGCACACGGGCGCTGTAGGGCTTGGGAACAAAGTCGTCCGCGCCGAGCGTCATGGCCATGACCTCGTCGATCTCGGTCGTGCGCGACGTGAGGACGATGATGGGAACCTCGGATTCGCGGCGAACCTCGTGGCAGATATGCTGGCCGTCCTTGACGGGAAGTGTGAGGTCGAGCAGCACTAGGTCGGGCGCGGCGGCGAGAATATCGCGCGAGACATGCTCGAATGATTCGCATACCTCGACCTCAAAACCCGCACGGGCAAGGATATCGGCAAGCTCGCGACGAATGGGCTCGTCGTCCTCAACGATATAGATCAGCGGCATGGGTTCCGCTCCCCTCTTGGTTGTCTTGCCACCATTATGGCTGCGAAACTGCAGGTGTGCACCGCGCGCGGCGCCAAGGTGACAGAACTGTTCGCGAACGAAAGCGTTTGGTTCGCTCCTCGCTCGCAACGGGAGCGAGGATCAAATGATTATTAAATCCCCGTCCCAGAAAAATCATTTAGCGGCGGGCACGAAGCTTTTCGTAGCCGTCGGCGAAGAAGGCGACCGTGGCGGCATCGGAGTCGGCAGCGTCACCGTCGGTGGCAGGGACCACGCCGTGCTCGTCGCTCACCAGGAACAAGGCACCCTTGAGCTGCGCGGGAATGTCTACGCGCGTGACTGGGATGCCCTTGGTCTGGGCCAGCTGTTCGATGAGCGTCGCCGTGCCGCACAGGCACTCGTCCCCCGGCGCCACAAAGGCAAGCTCACCGTTGTTGACGGCAGCGAGCAGCTCGGGTGCCACGCCGGTCTCGTCGGCTTCGGAGCGAGCCTCGGCAGAACGGGCACGCAGCGCCTTGGCTGACGTGTCAGCCAGCGGCTCGTACTCCCCCACCGTCATGGCGGCATTGCCGTTAACGTCGATCACCAGCATGAGCACGCCGTCGCGTGCGGTGTAGTCGCCCTCGGCAAGTGACCACTCAACGTGCTGTTTGGCCCAGCTGAGCATGTTATGGGTAAGTGGCTCGCCCTGCACCAGACGCTCGGACAGCGCGCGGATGTGGCGGTTGAGCATGGGCACCTTTTTGTTGGACATGCGCCAACGGCAGACAAGCGCGGGCTTGTCGAGCGTGAACTTCTCGACCGCCTCCTGATTGGCGCAAAAGTCCTCGTACGCACGCTGATCCTCGGCATTGCCAAACAGCTCGTCATCATCAATCTGGGGCATGGTTGTACCTTTCGTGTTAGTCATTCCGTCCTCTTATACCAAAAAGACGGCCCTCCAAACGAAGCGACCGTCTTTTGCGGAGATTATTTTGTCCCAGGGCGAAACTTAGTGACGGAAGTGGCGGGCGCCCGTAAAGACCATTGCGATGCCATGCTCGTTGCAGGCCTGGATGCTCTCGTCGTCGCGCTTGGAGCCGCCGGGCTGGATGATGCAGGTCACGCCGTGTGCGGCAAGCACGTCGACGTTGTCGCGGAACGGGAAGAACGCGTCGCTTGCACAGGCAAAGCCACCCTTCTCCACGCCCTCGCGCTCGCAGAAGTCCTCGGCACGCTCGCAGGCAAGCAGTGCGGAGTCAACGCGGTTGGGCTGACCCGGGCCCATGCCAATGCCGGCCTTGCCCTTGGAGACCAGGATTGCGTTGGACTTAACGCCCTTGCAGACCTTCCAGGCAAACTCGAGCTCGGCCATCTCGGCGTCGGTGGGCTTGCGGTCAGTGGGGAACGTAAAGGTCGCGGGATCCTCGGTCACGTGGTCGACCTCCTGCACCAGCATGCCGCCGTCGACGGAGCGCAGCTCCACCTGGGCGCCGTGGTCCACGCCGCCGGTAGCCAGCACGCGCAGGTTGGGGCGCTTAGCCATGCGCTCGAGCGCCTCGGCAGTGTAGCTCGGGGCGATGATAACCTCGACGAACTGCTTGTTCTGATCGGCAAAGTGCTCGACCAGCTCATAGGGAACCTCGCGGTTGCAGGCGATGATGCCGCCAAAGGCGCTCTTGGGATCGCAGGCGAAGGCGCGGTCGTAGGCAGCCGTGATGTCCTCGGCAACGGCAGAACCGCAGGGGTTCTGGTGTTTGAGGATCACGCAGGCCGGCTCGTCGAACTCGCGGACCAGGTTCCAAGCGGCGTCGGCATCCAGATAGTTGTTGTAGCTGAGCGGCTTGCCCTGGATCTGCTCGGAGCCAACGAGCGGGAACTGCGAGCTCGCGGTGTTCTCGCAGCCCTCGGCAAAGCGGTAGACCGTAGCCTTCTGCTGAGGATTCTCGCCATAGCGCAGGTCGTCGACCTTCTCCAGCGAGATCTCGAGCTTGGCAGAGGTGTCCGCCACGTCGCTTGCCTGGGCGGCAAGCCAACGGGAGATAACCGTATCGTAGGCGGCGGTGGTCTGGTAGACCTTCACCTGCAGGCGACGACGGGTGGAAAGCGTGGTGCAGCCACCGGTCTCGTGCATCTCGGCCAGGACGGCATCATAGTCGGCCGGGTCGGAAATGACGGTAACGCTCGTGGCGTTCTTGGCAGCAGAGCGCAGCATGGAGGGACCGCCGATATCGATGTGCTCGATGGCGTCTGCGAAGGTGACCTCGGGGTTGGCGACGGTCTTCTCGAACTCGTACAGGTTGACGACGACCAGGTCGATCAGCTTAATGCCGTGCTGAGCCGCCTCCTGCATGTGCTGCTCGGAATCGCGGCGGGCCAGCAGCGCGCCGTGAACCTTGGGGTGCAGGGTCTTAACGCGGCCGTCCATCATCTCGGGATAGCCCGTGAACTCCTCGATGGGGGTTACGGGAACGCCCGCGTCCTCGATGGCACGAGCCGTGCCGCCCGTAGAGATGATCTCGACGCCAAAGTCATCGACCAGCGTCCGTGCGAAATCGACGACGCCCGTCTTATCGGTAACCGAGATCAACGCGCGTGCGATCTTCACATCAGATCCCATGCAGTCCTCCTGTCTGGTACGCCGCCGTGCTCTGTGAGTCGGTGATACGTCGATCTGCAGCGCTCGCGCAGCGGCATTGAAAATACTGATTTAATGTAGCGCATCGAGCACATCGATGCACCCCGCAACGGGCGCATGTGCAGAAAAAGTTTGCGAGCGGAGGGGATGGGCACAGCACCGGGCACGGTGAGTTCATGGAACACAGGGGCACCATAATTTGATGCCAATGGCGTGGTAGAACTGTGCTCGATATGCATCCGCAAAAGAAAGAGGCACCATGGTCTCGCGGGTTCTCTACCGACCGTTTGATACCGAAGACTTCGACGCCATCGCGCTGATTCTGCAGCAGCTTTGGCATAACAATTCGGATAACGATGAGTACAACCGCCTTGAGGCCGCGTGCGACCTCGCCTACTGCCTTTCGTCGTCGACGTTTTCACAGGTTGCGGTGATTGACGGCGAGGCGCGCGGTATTGCACTTGCACGCGCAGGACAGAACCCCGGCGTCACTATCAACGAGCATTGGATGGATACCGAACGCGCGCTGCTATCGCAGATGCGTGAGCTGGAGCCCAATGCCTGCGCCGAGTACCTCTCGTTTGTGCGCGTAACCATCCGAACCAACAACCGCCTGCTCGAGAGCAGCCCGTTGCCGCACGACAACGAGGTCACGCTGCTTGCCGTGGATCGCGATGTCCATGGTCTGGGCGTTGGCACGGTTCTGCTCGATGCCGCCGTCTCGCACCTGTCCTCGCTTGGAGCGACGAAGGCGCACCTGTACACCGACTCCAACTGCTCGTGGAAGTTCTACGAGCTGCACGGCTTTAAGCGCACGGCCACGCACCACGCCAACCGCGAAGAGCGCCGTCACGCCATGCCGCGCGAAAGCTTCCTCTACGAACTCGATCTAACAGCCTAAACCTGGCAGTTAGGGACGTTCCTTTTGTGCCGGCACCCCGGGACACTCCTGGGCAGCAACCGCACCTAGTCGTTGGGGACATTCTTGGGTAACACAGTCGACGAAACCCTCGTTGGCGTCGCCCTATAGAGGGGTCTGCAAATAGCTGTGGGCAAAAAACATCAAATATGAGTACTGTTACCTTTTTAGTAGCAGCGACTCGGGGCATTTTAGACATAGCAGCCAGTCAGGCGAGCTGACGTATTTCCACAAATGTTCAATAAAATGGGCCCCTAACGAGAGATAATCTCATTAGGAGCCCATTATTTAGTGCAAATATATGTCACTATAATGGCAACAGTACTCATATTTGGCATTTTTTGCCCACTGCCCCCTGTGTGGGAATCCGTAACGGAAAGATAGACCCATTTCAAAGCATAAAAATGGGATAGATTATCCGCCAACAGTCGCCGGAGAAGATCCATCCCAAAAATCAGAGCGCACTAGAACGTTCCGCCGCCGCCTCCGCCGCCAGAGAAGCCGCCGCCTCCGACGCCGCCCGAGCTGTCGGAGCTCGACGCCAGCTCACGGATGCTCTCGTGATACACGTCATCGAACGAATCGAGCGGAGACTCGATACCGTAATGATGGTAGTACCACCAGTAGCAGGGATAATTGTCATAGAAGCCGTCGGCCTCGCGCACCTCGGGCGGCACGGCCTCGGCAAGCTGACGCAGCACTTCCTTGGAAACACCCAGCGCCACGCCCATCACCAGCAGCTTGTTCCACAGCACCAGATCGCCGGGGACGGCTTCCTTTAGACGAGTGAAGTCCTCGAGCCAATGCTTAAGTGCCTTGCAGCGAGCCGCCACCTCGGCGCCCTCCGGCGTAAAGCGGCGGAACGTAAGGCCCACGCCGATACCCACCAGCACAATCGGCACCGAGATAACCGCGGCGGTAATGTTCGCCTGTGCGCCATCGGTAAAGAAAATGGATCCCACGGGAACAAAAGCAATCAGGATACCAAGAACCAGGCAAAACACCATTGCAACAATGCCGTCCGAGGCAACGTACTCGCTATCGGCCAGCTTGCCCTTAACGGTGTTCTGATAGTCCTCGAGCTTATCACCCACGGGTGTAGCGTGCTGCTTGACGTAGTGCTGCAGCTCGTCGAACGTGCGCGAACGGTCACCGTTCTCGTCAGGCTTAGCACCGGCAAAGAAGACCTTGAGCACCATGTGGTCAATGCCCTTGGCCGACTTCCAGCCCGCATCACTCACCGTCACGCGATACGTCTGCTCTTCTTTTTCACGCCCCAACAGACCCTTCTTGGCCTTGGTCACGGTCGCCTGCTCCAGCTTGATCACACGGTCGTCGGTGAGCTTCATAAGCGTGGCGATATATGCCTGATCGGGCACCTCGTTCCAGCTCATGAGGGCCGAAAGCACGGCGGGATGGTCGGCCGAAGGCACATCGCGGAAATATTCGTCCTGGAAAAACGGCTTGGGCTTGCGCTTGCGCAGCTTGAGCATAACGATTGTGCCGGTAAAGGCCACCGCCGCAACAACACTTAGCACGGCAAGTGCATTGGCAATCATGCGAGCGTGAGCGCGGCGGGCGTTAGCTTCGTCGGCCCATTCCTTCTCTTCGCTCAGGATCGTTGACATGCGCTCTTCGCCCGAAGCGGCAAGCTGCGGCACCCAGTCGCTAGGGAAGGCGATGCGTGCCTCGGCGAATTCGCCCTGATGCACGCAGGGAATGGTATAGGTGACCATGGGTTCGTCCGCATCGAGCGACACGTCGCCCGTCAGCGGACCGTGGCCCCATGCGCGGAAGTTATCGCCTTTGACGGCCGCCGTCCCGGCAGTGGCATTTGCGAAGCGCACTTCCATCTCGACGTCATCGGAATCCGCAGACCAGCCGTCGCCCACAAACTTCCAGTAGAGCTCGGCGGTATCGGCCCAGTTCATAACCGCACCGGTCATGGTATAGCTCACGTAATAGGTCGCGCTGTCGCCGCTCTCGTGAGGGCTGAACACCTTAATCCTTACGCCGTCACCGGTCTGCTCGACCGTATAGACGCCAGAGTCGCCCTTGTTCGCGCTATCGACTTCGCTATCGACTTTGTTAAACGCGGTGTCCTCTTCCTCGACACTCAGCACATCGACGCCCGCCGTGCCGCCCTGCTGGTTGGCGCCCGTATTGATCTCCCAAAACACGCCGTTGATGTCGTCGTCGAAATCAAACTGGCGTCCCTCGACAACGGTCAGCGATCCATCGGCCTCAACCGTGGCACTGATATAGGTCTGGGTCATGGAATAACCGTCGGCGTGTGCGGCGGCGGGCAGTAGCAGCAATGCAAGCGCGACGAGTGCGCAGACGGAAGCAAATCGCGCAAACGGGCGGCGCTGCCGGCTGACTTTGGCGGCGAGGGTGTTCATAGGCACATCCTTTGTCTGTAAAACCAACAGCGCCATTGTCCCACGTTTGCGGGTGCGCACGACGAACATCTAGGCGACCGGAGCGCCAAACGGGATGAAAGTCACACCCGCACCCCAACAGTCAGTCATTGGGGACGTTCTTAAATGACCAGTCATTAGGGACACCCTTGGCATGGCCTGCGCCAGCAATAGATACCACTTCACAGCTCCGTCACAGGTGTAGCGGCTTTGTGTGGGCGCGGCATGCGCTGACTGAGCCGCCAGCCGAGGGGCATAAAGCAGTTGAGCGAAAACGGTTTGCCCCTTTGCCGTTCGCTCGAGGATCATGTCCCCCTTTTCCGCGGAAACCCCGGCAGTTGCGAAGAGCTGCCGGGGTTTCTGTCGTTTGTGAGGCTAAGTCGGTACGCAGCGATCGAGACCTTGAGCCGCAAACCCACCGTGCGCAATGCGCACCGCCGCCAACTTGTGAGCGCGGCAACGCCTTCCCTGCCAAGCCCCGCGCTATACTCATCCGCATGGATATCAAAACACGCAACATAGCAACGCCCGCCGCGGACGCACCAGCAACGGCAGTGCCCACCCCCGTCGTGGGCCGCTTTGCCCCGTCGCCCTCGGGCCGCATGCACTTGGGCAACGTGTTCAGCTGCCTGTGCGCATGGCTTTCGGCCCGCAGCCAGGGCGGCAGCATCGTGTTGCGTATCGAGGACCTGGACGATCGCTGCAAGCGCCCGGAACTTGCCGCTCAACTGATTGACGATCTGACCTGGCTGGGGCTCGAGTGGGACGAAGGCCCCTACTACCAGCACGATCGCCTGGATCTGTACGAGGACGCCCTGCGCCAGCTGCAAGACGCCGGCCTCACCTATCCCTGTTTTTGCACGCGTGCCGAACTCCACGCCGCGAGCGCGCCGCACGCCAGCGACGGCACGCCCATCTACCGCGGCGCCTGCAGAGGTCTTTCTGCTGATGAAATCACCCGCCGCAGTGCCCTGCGTGCTCCGGCCACGCGCCTGCGCGTGCCCACCGTCGACGACCTCGCCAGCGACGTGATCGAATTCGTGGACCGCACGTACGGAGCCCAATGCGAAGCACTCGCCACCGAGTGCGGTGACTTTTTGGTGCGCCGCAGCGACGGCGTGTTTGCCTATCAGCTGGCCGTGGTGGTCGACGACGCTGCCATGGGCGTCACCGAGGTCGTGCGCGGATGCGACCTGCTGGGCTCCACGCCGCGCCAAATCTACCTGCAGCATCTGCTGGGACTTCCCACGCCGCACTACGCACATATTCCGCTGCTCATGTCACCGGATGGCCGCCGCCTTTCCAAGCGCGACCGCGATCTGGACCTGGGCGAGCTCCGCACCCGCTTTGGCACACCCGAGGCACTGTTGGGATGGCTCGCCGGGCAAACAGGCATCGCGCCGGACACCACGCCGCGTACCGCCGAGCAGCTGGTCGAGCACTTTAGCTGGGACGTCATCCGCGCGCATCGGGAGAACATCACTGTAACGGTCGAGTAGCCAGCCACCCCGCCTCTACGCAACATCCCAGGGCTGGAGTTCGTCGCCCAAGCGAACGATGCAGTCGTAGAGCACGGTGTGACGCTCGGCCGGGTTGGTATCCCGATGAAAATGCCCGTAGTACCAGCGCTTGTAGTCCAAGCGGTCTTCCAGCTCATCGAAAAATGCCGTAAGCCGATCAACGGAGGGGCAATTCCAGCCGGACGCTGGATAAAGCGTGGACGAAAGCATGCGCGTAGAGCAGGTGTGAGTGATCACGTAGTCGACCGTCCAGCCCACGCTGTCGAGCTTTGCCCGCGCCTCCTCAAAGTTGCGCTCGTCCGGCAGCTCCTGCGGCCACCAGCTGGAATACGGAATGCGGTATTCCTTGTCCACGCTCGTGGCGCCGCCCATGGTAAAGACCGTTGAGCCGTCGAGCTCAAAAACCTCACCGCGCGTCAGGCGTCGGATGGGCGAGGTGTCCGACAGACGCTGCGTCAGGCCGCCGTGCCACAGCTCCATGGGGCACTCCGACCAGTGATCGAAACGCTCGTGGTTGCCGTCGACAAACAGCACGGTATAGGGGCGCGACTCCAGCCAGGCGATGTCGGCACATTCCTCGGCAGAGAAATCCCACGGAAAGCCAAAGTCGCCCGCGATGATGAGATAGTCGTCACTTGTCAGACCATCCCCAAGATCCCAGTCGCGAAGCTTTTGCATGTCGACGCCGCCGTGAATATCGCCCGTCACATAGACCGTCATCGGATCACCACTTCCCTGTAAGTCGCTAGCCCACATTCTGCACGATCACTAAGTCAACCGTTCCAGCCCTTCCATCCTTTGGGACCTACCCCTCGCTCTTCCATCCAAACGGGTCAAACACCCAAGAGATCAGATCGAGCACGCCGCCGGTCATCGTGGCGCCGGCAAGAGCCATGCAAACATGCAGAAAGCTGGCACTTCGGAGCACGTCGAACGGCCCCAGAACAGCCAGCAGCGCGACCGCTGCGCCGGCTACGCACAGCGCGAGGCACGGCCCCGCGTCCTTTACGCACTTCTTTGCGAGATGCTTTGCGTTGTCACTCATCGGTATCGAACTCCTTAGAGGGTCGTTGTTCAGACGCATGCCGCCGCGGCAGAGCGGGGCGGCAGGGTAAGTGTCACATGCTGTGCGGACATCAATGGAGAAACCGCCTGCTCGACCAACCTTTGACGCCGTTTTGCACCGGCACCACATCCCCCGCTATCGAGGTCTAATACTTTTCCCACCGCTACCCAAAAACTCATCCAACATTAATCTTGGCTCAAGAATCGCTTAATCTATAACCTGCACTATAGAGTTCGAACAAGGGGCGGGGCGGCGCCGCGCAACGCAGGCCGCCGAACGCAACGCTCGCGCCCATCGAACGAAAGGACAGGTCATGGACGACCTCGAAAAAGTTGAAACCATCCGCACCAAGTGCAACGTGAGCTACACCGATGCCAAGGCCGCGCTCGACGCCGCCGACGGCAACGTTTTGGACGCCATCATTTGGCTCGAGTCGCAGGGCAAGACGCAGACCACATCGGCGCACGCCGCCACCGAGTCCGTGCCGGTCGATGAGCCCTCGGCCGAGATGGTCGCCGCGCAGGCAGCCTACGAGAAGTCGAGCGAAAAGACCGACTTCTCCAAGAAGATGGACAGCGTGTGGGAGTACCTCAAAAAGCTCTTCCGCCTGAGCCTGGACACCAAGTTTATCGCCACGCGCCGCGATGCGATCATCCTCAACATCCCCATCCTGATCCCCATCATCGCCCTGTTTGCCTGGGGCGCTACGATTTGGCTGATGCTGATTGGCCTGTTCTTTGGCATGCGTTACCGCATCGACAGCGACGGCGACGTGCCCGGCAGCATCAACAACCTTATGAATCACGCCGCCGACGCCGCGGACGACATCAAGCAAAATCTGAACGACGACAAGTAATCGCAGACGGGGGCACACATGGCACGGATCCTGATCGTAGAGGACGAGGAGAAAATCGCCCGCTTTGTGACGCTCGAACTGGAGCACGAGGGCTACCAGGTGGAGCACGCCGCCGACGGCCGCACCGCCGTGGACCTGGCGCTGGAGCGCGACTACGATCTGATTCTGCTCGATGTGCTGTTGCCGCAGCTCAACGGCATGGAGGTGCTGCGACGCGTCCGCAAGCACAAGGATGTGCCGGTGATTATGGTCACCGCGCGCGATGCCGTGATGGACAAGGTGGCCGGGCTCGACGCCGGTGCTGATGATTACCTGACCAAGCCGTTTGCGATTGAGGAGCTGTTCGCACGGATCCGCGTGGCGCTGAAGCGCTCGGAGGCCGTGCGGGCGGCTTCGGGCGTTGGCGGCGTTGGGGCCGGGGAGGGCGCTATGGGTGCCGCTGCGATACCCCCGGCTGGAGACTCGGCCAAGACCTCAGCCGCGCCCTCCCCCGCCGCGCTCACCGTGGATTCGGTCGCGCTCGATCCCGACCGCCGCGAAGTCACGGTCGGCGGCTCGCCCATCGTGCTGACCGCCCGCGAGTTCGACGTCCTCGCCCTGCTTATGGCACATGCCGAGACCGTGCTCACGCGCGAGCGCATCGCGCACGAAGCGCTGGGCTACGAATACGTAGGAGACACCAACAACGTCGACGTGCACATCGCGCACCTGCGCGCCAAGATCGAGGACGCCGGCGGCGCCCGCATCATCCAGACCGTGCGCGGGGTGGGCTATGTCTGCCGCGCGTAACACCGAGGCCAAGCGCGTCACCTCCATCGCCCGCGCCATCAACTGGGGCTATATGTGGCGCCGCCTGGTGAGCTACGTCTGGCTCGATCTGCTGCTGATGGTGATTGCGACGGCGATCCTCGTCTATGGATACAACCAGACGCTGCCCAACGGCGCGTTTACCGCAGGATGGATCCCCAGCGCCACCGTTCGCGGCATGTCGCTGACGCCCGCGCGCGGCTGGGACCTGACAACGCTCACCTATACCGTCGAGCTTGCGCGTACCACCAAGACTTTCCCCCTCGCGCAGGACCTCGTCACGCTATGGCCTCTCTACCTTGTCATTGTGGGTTGGCAGGTCATCAGCGTGCTCAACATGCTCGGCGGCGCCCGTCGCGTGCGCCGCACCATGGCACCGCTCAACGACCTGGCCTTGCGCGTGGACGAGCTCGGCCGTATGCAGCTCTCCGGCGACAAAATGGAAACACTGGAGCAGGCCATCGAGCGCGCAAGCGTCGACTCGCCGAGCGTCACCACCGGCGACGCCGACCTGGCAAGCATCGAGGTCGCACTCAACCGCCTGCTGCGCCAGATGCAAGAGGCCAAGCTGCAGCAGATGCGCTTTGTCAACGATGCGAGCCACGAGCTGCGCACGCCCATCGCGGTGATTCAGGGCTACGTAAACATGCTCGACCGCTGGGGCAAAGACGACCCGGACGTGCTGGCGGAGTCTATCGCGTCCCTCAAGGCCGAAAGCGAGCACATGCAAGAGCTCGTGGAACAGCTGCTGTTTTTGGCACGCGGCGATGCCGGGCGCACGGTCCTGCGGCGCGCGCATACCAACTTGGCTGCACTGGTCAGCGAGGTATGCGAAGAATCGCAGATGATCGATACCGAGCACACGTATCGGCTGGCTTCTGACGCTGCGCTTGCCAGTGACCCGCGCTGCGACGCGCCCGTCGACGTGGCGCTCGTGAAGCAGGCTCTGCGCGTGATCGTGCAAAACGCCGCCAAGTACTCGGATGCGGGAACGACCGTCACATTTGGCATAACGCCGGATGCGGGCGCGGGCACGATCGACATAAGTGTTGAGGACGAGGGCATCGGCATGAACCAGGAATCCGCAGCTCACGCGTTCGAGCGATTCTACCGTGCCGACAACGCGCGCGAGGCCGGCGCACAGGGTTCGGGTCTGGGGCTTGCGATCGCCAAGTGGATCGTCGACAGCCACGGCGGCGTCATCGGTGTGACCTCGGTCGAAGGGGTCGGCAGCCGCTTTACGATTCGCCTGCCACGATAGGAAGCCCCTCGGCATAAATAAAGGGATAGGGCCACGCGGCCCTATCCCTTTTTGCCAGCTATGGCAGCTTGTGCGCTACTCGCGGCACAGGTGCACGGCGAAACCGGCGAACTCGCGCTTAAAGTACACGAGCTTGGTACCACCGTCGGGCAGCAGCGCGCGCGACTCCTCGTTGACCTCGAGCCCACGCTCGGCAAACCACTTCTCAGCTGCATCGATGTCGTTGACGGCAAAGCCGATGTGACCTTTGGTGCCACGACCGTTCTGCTTCATGATCTCGACCAGCGAATCGTTGAAGTACGAAACCGGGGTCTCGATGACGGGCAGGCCCATCATCGTCGAGAACAGCTCCGCGATCTCCAGGGCGTCTGCCGGGTCGGTGGCGTTAATGCCCACATGGGCAACGCGCATACCAAAGAGCTCTACCGGGTTGGCGTTCTGCTCACTCATGCAGTCAGCGCCTACTGAGCCATGACGTCGAGAACGGCCTTCTCGGCGGCAACGCGGTTCATGCCGGTCATGAAGGGCACGCCACTCACGTACGGGCAGGTGAGGCCCTCGGGGGCAACGGTGGTGGCGATCAGCAGGTCAGCGCCCTCGTCGCAGTAATCCTTGGCCTCGGAGATGGCGCACTGCACGATCTCGTACTTGTCGGCATAACCGTTGGCGTCGAGCAGGGTAGCGACCTTCTGGGCAACGAGCGTGGAAGTAGCAGCGCCAGCACCGCAAGCCAAAACGATCTTCTTCATAGGTAATGTCTCCCTTCATGGTTTACTTTAGGTAAGTGTACCGCAGCGAGCGATGGCACTCGGCCTCGATGAGCTTTTATGCCAGTTTGCTTGCGCGCTGCGTATAATACATCCAGTACGTGTTGTCATACCGCTCGCTTTATGAGCGACTAAGGACCCTAATATGCCCGATTCCCGCACCCTCTGGACCGCCGTCGTTATCATCTGCATCGCCGTGTCGGTGTTCTTTAGCGTCAAAAAACGCACCACGTTTAAACGCCTGCAGCAATTGATGGCCGCCAAGCAGTGGGATGAGTTCGATCGTTTGCTCGACGGCAAACTCACCAGCATGCTGTACCCGCGCTACAACCGCGACTACCTGCGCCTGAACTCCTATCTGCTGCGCGAGGACCACGAGCACGCCAGCGAGATGTTTGACCTGCTGTTGGGACTCAACCTCCCCAAGATGCAGCGCGTCGACCTGGTGATTAAGGCCTTTAACTACTATGTTGGCCAGGAGGACCGCAAAAAGTCCAAAGAGCTGTTGCACGAGATCAAGGGCTTTGAGGGCGGTCAGGCCGAGGCAGTCGCGCACGAGTGCCAGCTGATGTACGACACGATGATCCTCAAGCGCCACAACGACATTCCCGAGCTGGAGCGCATGCTCGAGGATGTCGGCGACGACCCGGTCAAGCGCTGCCGCTTGGAGTACCTGCTGGCCCTGCAGTACCAGAACAAGGGCGACGAAGCCAAGTTCCAGGAGTTCCTGGAGAAGTCGGGCCAACACTCGATGGCCGTCAACGCGTAACGGACGGCTTGTGCTAGACTTCTAGTCTCACGGGGGCGTGGCGGAATTGGCATACGCAGGAGACTTAAAATCTCTCGCCGCAAGGATTGTGGGTTCGAGTCCCACCGCCCCTACCATGTGATTGCTTACGAGCCCGTGTCCCGTTGGGATGCGGGCTCGTTTCGGCTTATAGGACAAAATGTGTGTCCACGTTGGGGGCATCGGCGCAGGTCGATGCC
>CAJMPF010000008.1 GCA_905215195.1 uncultured bacterium
GTGGCTCGGCCGGTCTGGCTAATCTCATCGGTCTTGACGCGAATGACCGTCGCGCCCTCCGTCACGATGAACAGCTCATGCTGCGGGCCCACCGTCTTCATGGCCGCGAGGTTTCCCTTGCGCTCGGTCATCTGGATGGTGTAGACGCCCTGGCCGCCGCGGTTCTGCTCCGGATAGTCCGCGACCGGCGTGCGCTTGCCGTAGCCGCGCTCGGTAATGACGAACAGGTCGCCGTTACCGTTGGTGATCTCCATACCAAGAACGCTCACGCCTTCCTTCATGCTAATGCCACGGACGCCGCTGGTATCGCGACCGGTGGCGCGCACCTGGTCCTCGGGGAACATAATCGCCTTGCCTGCGGTGGTTGCCATGATAATCTTGTCGCCCTCGCGCACGCGACGTACAGCGAGCAGCGCGTCGTCGTCCCTCAGGTTGATGGCGATCAGGCCGTCGCGGCGGCTACGGTCGTAGGCGCTCATCACGGTCTTCTTGACCATGCCGCTCTTGGTGGCAAACATCAGGTACTCGTCGGCGGGGAACTCGCGGCAGCTGATGACGCTCGCGATCTTCTCGCCCTCCTCGAAAGGCAGCAAGTTGACGATTGCGGTGCCGCGCGCCTGGCGCGTGCCAACCGGCAGCTCGTGTATCTTCAGGCGATAGACCTTGCCCTTGCTCGAGAAGAACAGCACGTACTCGTGCGTGGATGCGATAAACATCTCGTCGATAACGTCGTCCTCTTTGAGATTGACGCCCGACACGCCCTTGCCGCCGCGCTTTTGGGCGCGATAGGCGGCCACCGGGATGCGCTTGACGTAGCCGGTGTGGGTGATGGTCACGACCATGTCCTCGTCGGCAATCAGATCTTCGACGTCCAGGTCCTTCTCGACATGGCTGATCTCGGTGCGGCGCTTGTCGCCGAACTTCTTGGAAATCTCGCGCATCTCTTCCTTGATGACGCCCAGGATTTTCTCCTCGTGCGCCAACAGGTCCTCGTAGTAGGCGATGGCGCGGCGCAAGCCGTCCAGCTCTTCCTGAATCTTGTCGCGCTCCAGGCCGGTCAGGCGGCGCAGCTTCATCTCGAGGATGGCCGTAGTCTGCTCGGGCGTAAAGCCAAAGCGCTCGATCAGGCGGCTGCTGGCCTCGGAGTCGGTCTGCGAGGAGCGGATGATGCTGATGACCTCGTCGATATGGTCGAGAGCCATCAGGTAGCCCTCGAGGATATGGGCACGCGCCTGGGCCTTCTTGAGGTCAAAGCGGGTGCGGCGGGTGACGACGTCGACCTGGTGGTCGATGTAGTGCTGCAGCATCTCGCGCAGGCTCAGGCATTTGGGAACGCCGTTGACAAGCGCCAGGTTGTTGGCACCAAAGGTCGTCTGCAGCGAGGTGTACTTGTACAGGTTGTTGAGCACGACCTGCGGGATAACGCCCTTCTTGAGTTCGATGACCAGACGGATACCCTTCTGGTTGGACTCATCGCGCATATCCGAGATACCCTCGATGCGCTTGTCGTTGACGAGCTGGGCGATCTTCTCCTGCAGGGTGCCCTTGTTGACCATGTAGGGAATCTCGGTAAAGACCAGGCGGCTGCGGCCGGTCTTGGTGGACTCCACATGAGCCTTGGCGCGCACGGTGATGGAGCCGCGGCCGGTCTCGTAGCTCTGCTTAATGCCGGCGCTGCCCATGATGATGGCACCGGTGGGGAAGTCCGGACCGGGCATGATCTGCATGAGCTCGTCGACGGTGGCGTCGGGGTTGTCGATCAGGTAGCACGTGGCCTCGATCGCCTCGGTGAGGTTGTGCGGGGCGATATTGGTGGCCATGCCGACGGCGATGCCCTGGCTGCCGTTGACCAGCAGGTTGGGGAAACGCGCGGGCAGCGCCTGGGGCTCGGCGAGCGACTCGTCGTAGTTGGGCTGCCAGTCGACGGTGTCCTTCTGCAGGTCACGCAAGAGCTCCATGGCGGGCTTTGCCAGGCGGCTCTCGGTATAACGCATGGCGGCGGCGCCGTCGCCGTCGATGTTGCCGAAGTTGCCGTGACCGTCAATGAGCGGCGTGCGCATGGAGAACCACTGTGCCAGGCGGACCATGGCCTCATAGACCGCGGAGTCGCCGTGCGGATGGTACTTACCGATAACTTCGCCGACCGTCCAGGCCGACTTCTTGTGCGGACGGTTGGGGTAGATGCCGCTCTCGTTCATTGCGTACAGGATGCGACGGTGCACCGGCTTTAAGCCGTCGCGCACGTCCGGCAGGGCGCGGGCGGTGATGACCGACATCGAGTACTCGATGAACGACTGCTTCATCTCACGGCCAAACTCCGAAATCTGGAGCTGGCCGCCGTTTATATCCTCGCCGGCCGAGGCGCCACGGTCGACCTCGCCAAAGCTCTCCTCGAGCTCGGCGTCGTCGTCCTCTTCCTCATCATCATCGGCATCGGGGTTATAGGCGTCCGGGTCGCCGTCCTCGCCCTGCTCGGCGCGGGCAAGCAGGCGCTTCAGATCATCGGGCATACCGGCGTCGCCGGCCTCATCCATACCTTCGTTGTTGTTGATATCGTCTGCCACGTTACCTCCTCATGGTTTGCGTGGTCCATTAGTTCCCTACCACGGAGACGGCTTTTCCAGGTGCTGCAGATTCGCCCGAAAGAGGAGGGAAGCGTACTTGGGTACGCGACCGACGATTGAGGGCGAAGGTGCGGTGGCTGGGAAAGCCGCAGGGATTAGGCATCCAAGAATCGTGCGTCGTGGGCGTGCTTCTCGATGTACTCGCGGCGATAGCCGACCTCGGAGCCCATGAGCTCGCGCACGGCGCGGTCCGCCACCACGGCGTCCTCGATCGACACGCGCTGCAGGATACGGGTCTTGGGGTCCATCGTCGTCGAGGCAAGCTGCTTGGGGTCCATCTCGCCCAGGCCCTTGTAGCGCTGAACGGTATAGCCCTTGCGCTTCTTGGTGATCTTGCCGTCCTTGGCCTTGCCGTCCTCGTCGTTGTCGTCGGGGTTCAGTCCCAGGCTCTGGATGGTGTCGCGCAGGATCTCGTCTTCGGGCTGGCGGCCGTTGGGATACACGTAGTGAATCTTGTTGCGCACCTTGATGCCAAAGATGGGCGGGCACGCGACGTACACGTAGCCGGCATCAATCAGCGGGCGCATGTACTTGTAGAAGAACGTCAGCAGCAGGATGCGGATGTGCGCGCCGTCGACGTCTGCATCGGTCATGATGATGATCTTGTGGTAGCGAGCCTTGGTAATATCGAAGTCGCCACCGTCGCCGGCGCTCGTCGTGACGCCGCAGCCGATCGCGGTGATGAGTGACTGGATGGTGTCGCTCGAGAACGCGCGGTGGTCACCTACGCGCTCGACGTTCAAAATCTTGCCGCGCAGGGGCAGAATCGCCTGGATGTCTCGGCGACGGCCGTCCTTGGCCGAACCGCCTGCCGAGTCGCCCTCTACGATAAAGAGCTCGGTCAACTCGGCGTCGCGCACCGAACAGTCGGCGAGCTTGCCGGGCAGCGACGCCGTCTCGAGCAGGCTCTTGCGGCGGGTCGCCTCGCGCGCCTTGCGGGCGGCGTTGCGCGCCTTGCAGGCCTGTTGAGCCTTCTTGACGATCTCGCGAGCGGGCTTGGGGTGCTCCTCGAGGTAATCGGCCAGACCGTCGGTCATGATCTTGAGCGTCAGCGCGCGCATATAGGAGCTGCCGAGCTTGGCCTTGGTCTGGCCCTCAAACTGCGGATCGGGCAGTTTGACCGAGATCACGGCCGATAGGCCCTCGCGCACATCGTCGCCGGTCAGGTTGGCGTCTTTTTCCTTGAGCAGGTTCTGTTTGCGAGCGTAATCGTTAATCACGCGGGTGAGTGCGGTACGGAAGCCCTCGAGGTGCATGCCGCCCTCGGGGGTGTAGATGTCGTTGGCAAACGACATGACGTTCTCGCCGTAGCCGCTATTCCACTGCAAGGACACCTCGACCTCGCCCATCTTGGTCACGGGCGCATCCGGATCCGATTTGCCCTCAATATAGATGGGTTCCTTAAAGGCCTCGGGGACATCCTTGCCCTCGTTGAGGAACTTGACGAAGTCGATGATGCCGCCGGCATAGCAAAACTCCTCCACGTGGGGAGTCGCCTCGCGCTCGTCGGTCAGCACGATCTTGAGGTTCTTGTTGAGGAATGCCGTCTCCTGCAGACGGTTGTGCAGCGTGTCGAAATCGTAGATGCAGGTCTCGAAGATCTCGTCGTCGGGCCAGAAGCTGACAGTGGTGCCCGTCGTCTCCGAAGTGCCCACAACCTCCATCTTCTTGACGGTCTTGCCGCGCGAAAACTCCATCTCGTAGATGTTGCCATCGCGGCATACCTGTACGACCACACGCTTGGACAGGGCGTTGACGACGGAGATGCCCACGCCGTGCAGGCCGCCCGAGACCTTGTAGGCCGAGTTATCGAACTTACCGCCGGCGTGCAAGATCGTCATAACGACCTCGAGCGTCGGGATCTTCTTGATGGGATGCTCGTCGACGGGGATGCCTCGCCCGTTGTCGACGACCGTGATGGAGTTGTCGGCGTGGACCGTCACCTGAATCTCGGTGCAAAAACCGGCCATGGCCTCGTCGACGGAGTTGTCAACGATCTCCCACACCAGGTGATGAAGACCGCTGGCGCTCGTCGAGCCAATGTACATGCCCGGGCGCTTACGAACGGCCTCGAGACCTTCGAGAATCTTAATCTCGCCGCCATCGTAATCGTTTTCGTTTGCCACACGTCCTCCTTCAGTTAAGAAAATGTGTACAGCCTTACTAGTTTATCGTAAAAAAATACCCTCGGGAACGAGGGTATTTGGCTCTACAAGGCCACCAGATGCGATTTAAGGCTCTTTTTTGCTCTGCACGCCCTTGGCCCACTCGGCACTGGCTCTCATGGCGTTCTCGAGGGCCTCGCGCAGTTTTTGGTCCTCGATGGGCGCCACTTGGTGCTCGATCTCGGCACGCTCGGCATCGCTTAGGTCGGCATGCGGAGCCGGCGGACGCTCGGCCACGGCCGGACGCAGGCGCTCTTTGGCAGCGGGCGGTGTGTGGCCGGGGGCAGTCGTCTTGAACACCAGGCCGGCGACGTGCGCGCCGGCGCGCTCCATGCGCGCGCGGATAATCTCGCGCAAAAGTGTCATCTCCTGCGTCCACGAGGGCGAATCGAGGTACACCAGCAGTTCGTTGGACTCGGGCAGGTAGCGCAGACCCGTCACATGGCGTCCCTCGCGCGTGCCCGAGCACACCGCATTCCAGGCGCGATAGACTGCACGAGATTCCTCTGCAGTCTCCATCTGCGCGCGGCGCTCAGGTGTCGCGGTCGCCAGGATGCGCTGACGCTCGGCATCCAAAAAGCCGCCAAAGGCAACCGTTCCGTTCTCGCGCTCGTAATTAGCACGTCTCACCCATGCTCACCACCTTGGCTCGATCAAGCAAGTCATCGGTAAAATACCCCAGATTGGTGGTGGTTATGACTGTCTGGATATCATCACCGATCAGCTGCAGAAAAGCGTCTCGGCGCCCGGCATCGAGCTCGCTCATCACGTCGTCCAAAAGCAGCAATGGGGCGGTGCCCAGGACATCGCGAGCCACGGCCACCTCCGCCACCTTCCAGGCCAGAACCAACGTTCGCTGCTGACCTTGGCTGGCAAATGAACGGGCGGAGCGACCCGCCACAGCAAACTCAATCTCGTCGCGATGCGGTCCCACCAACGTCACGCCGCGGCGAATTTCCTCGTCGGCGTGCTCATCAAGGGCAGCCAGCATGCGCTCGTACGCCCAGCCCTTCAGCTCTTCGCGATCATCGACCTGGGGCAAATCCCCCAGCGTGGACGCATAGGACACGTTGGCGGCTTCACCGGACGCCACTTGCCCGTAGGCAGTACGCACATGGCCCGCCAGCCGGTCGAGCAGGGCCAACCGGTGCACGAGCAGAGCCGCGCCCGCGCGGGCAATCGAATCGTTCCACGCGCCGAGCATCTCGCGGCAGCACCAGGCCTCCTTGAGCAAGGCGTTACGCTGGGTCACGCAGCGACCATAGGTGCTCGCAAGATCGGCATAGCGTGCGCTCAGTTGCATGCCAAAGTCATCGAGGGCGGCGCGGCGCACGCTGGCGCCTCGCTTAACCATGTCCAGATGGTCGGGGCAAAACAGCACGCTCGGCAGGACCCCGCGCACACCGGCGGCAGAGCATCTCTTGCCGTTGCGGCTAAACGAGCGCTTACCGTCCTCCGCGCTCAATCCCATATCAAGCACGCGGCCATCGCCCTCGAGCCTCAGCTCGACCCTGCACGAGCCCACGCCGTCATGGACGAGCTCGGCGGCGGTCGGATGCCTAAACGAAGCGCCGCTCGTCAGCAGCTGCAGCGCCTCTATGAGATTGGTCTTTCCCGCCGCGTTGGGTCCCGCAAGTATCGTCACGCCCTCGTCCAGGGCAAGGCGATAGCTCTCGAAGCTGCGGTAGTGCGCGACGGAAAGATCGCGGGCGAACATGGTCATAGGGCAGTTGCTAGATGCGGACCGGCATGACCAGGTACAGGTAGTTGATCTTGTCGTAGGACTTGAAGATGCCCGCCTGCGAGTAGCTCTTGAGCTCCAGCGTGATCTCCTTCTCCTTGGACAGGGCATTGAGGCACCCGAAGATGTAGTGGTAGTTGAAGGCGATGGTGCCCGACTCGCCCTCGGCCTCGACATCGATCGTCTCCTGCGCAAGGTCCTGGTCATTGGAAATGGAGGACAGGCCCATCTGCCCGTTCTCGACATCGATCTCGAACTTGACGGCGGGGTTGGCGCTCGCGATAACGGCCACGCGCTTGAGGGCGGCGTTAAAGGCGGCGACGTCGATCTTGACGCTCGTCACGCACGAATCGGGGATGAGCTGCTTGTAGTTGGGGTACACGCCCTCGATGCGGCGCGACACGTAGGTGGTGTTGCCGGCCTCAAAGACGACCTGGGTGTCGGTAGCCCCGATCATGATGGTCGCCTGGCTGGCCATGATGTTCAGCGCGTCGTTAAAGGCGTCGGCCGGAACGTTGAGTTCAAAGGAGCCCTCGAGGGTTGAGGTCTCGACCTGCGTATCGCACACGGCCAAGCGGAAGGAATCGGTCGCCACCAGGCGCACGGTGTTGTTCTCGACCTTCATGTGCACGCCACCCAGGATGGGGCGGGCCTTGTCGGTCGAGGTGACACGCCACACGCGGCCGACCATTTCGGACAAGATATCGGTCGGCAGTTCCACGGCGCTCTCGATGGCATAGGCCGGAAACTCGGGGAAGTCATTGGCATCGAGCGTGTTCAGGCGGAAAGAGCTCTTCTCACAACCAATCAGCACCTGGCGCTCGGACAGCTCAAAGGTGACCGGGGCATCGGGGAGGGTCTTGGTGATATTGGAGAGCATCTTACAAGGGATAACCATCTCGCCCTCTTCTTCGACATGCGCCGCGATGCGATGACGGATCGAGATGGTGTAGTTAGAGGTCTGGAATTCCAAGATGCCGTCTTGGGCCTTGACGAGCACGCCCGACAGGATGGGAAGGGTGGATGCCGAAGCGACACCCTTCATAACGACGCCGATGGCTTGTGTGAGCGAGCTCTGGCTGACGGTGAACTTCATCTTTTAATACCTTTCTATAGATATAAATATCTTAATAATAGTAATAGCACTGACGAAACTGTTGATTACTCCCAAAGACGCAGGTCAGACCCAGAAAGAGAATCGACAGCAGCCTGTGTGCAACAGGGGTGGTTTTCCACGTTCAAAACCTGCGCAAAGCTTTTCATCACCGCGGGTTGGGTTTTAGACACCTTATGCCCGTGGTTTCGACAAGTTTTCAACAGGTGTCTCTATTTCCCTACGAGCGCAGTGTAATTTTATCGCGCAGCGACTTGAGGTCTTCGGTGACGGTGCGGTCTTCCTGGATCATCTTCTGGACCTTTTTGTAGCTCGTGCTGACGGTCGAGTGGTTGCGGTTGCCAAATTCGGCGCCCACCGCCGTGGTCGTCATTTCGCACATCTCGATGGCCAGGTAGATAGCGATATGGCGTGCTTTGGCGATATTGGCGTTGCGACGCGGGCCGATGAGCTCCTCGTGTGTCACGCCGTACTGCTCTTCGATGACGGACTGAACCGTCTGGACGTTGATCTTTTTGGCCGATGTGTCGAAGTACTGGCTGGCGATGGCGTCGATATCGTCAAAGGTGAGCTCCCCGCCCTCGCGTTCGCGGTCGCCCGCCTCGCCGGCGCAGCGCTCGCAGAAGCTCTCGAGTTCGCGGATGTTGGTGCCCGACACCTCTGCCATGTGCTTAAAGTGCTCATCGGTCAGGTGCCCGCCGTCGCCCCCATAGGCCGCCAGCAGCGAGTCGTCGCCTGCCTCGGGAGCGGCGACGATGGTGTTCTCGTAATAGCGCTGCAAGATCTTGTATTTCATCTCGTAACTGGGCTCTGCGACTAGGCAGAGCATGCCGGCGTTGAAGCGGCTGGTCAGACGCTCGTCCATGCTCAGGTCCTTGGGGGCGCGGTCTGCCGCGATGACGACTTTCTTGTTGTTGCGGATGAACTCGTCCATGAGCTGGAAAAAGTAGTCCACGCTCGCGCGCTTGCCGATGATGTTTTGGATGTCATCGATGATGAGCACGTCCACGCCGTGGTACGCCTGCATGATGGGGGCGTTGCTCTTCTTTTGGCGGTCGAACTCGGTCATCAGGTCGTCCAGATATGCCTGGGAGTTGGCGTACTTGACCTTGATCTCGGGCGACTTCTCGGCGAGCTCGTTTTTGATGGCAAGCAGCAGGTGCGTCTTGCCCAGGCCCGATTTGCCGTAGATGAACAGTGATGTGCATGTGCCGCGCTCGTCCGCGAGGGCGGCAAACTTGAGTGCCGAGCGATAGGCATGGCTGTTCTCGGGGCCGTAGACAAAGTTCTCAAAGGTAAATTTTGAGTTCGCGGCGAGCGGGGCTCCATCCGTATTCTGCTCGGCCGGCACGGTCGGTGCTGGCATGGGTGAAGCGGGGGTCGCAGCTTGCGTGGATTTGGTCGGCGCTCCGCCCTTCATCTGGTTCATCATGCGACGAAAATCATCGGCCGAGAGCGTGTTCTTGATTGCAATGCCCGAATCCGCGCCCGCCGCTGCGTCGTGAGCGATGGGCATGTGCGTGACGGGTGCGTTCGTTGACGTCGCCGCCGCGGTCGGCAACGGTGCCATGGTTTCACGGGAAACATCGCTGTGCTGGTGCTCGATTGTAGGCACGTCGCTTGCGGAGGCTGTTCCCGTCGGGGAAGCAGCGGGAGCCGTGGCAGGCGCCGTCGCGGCAGCGGATTCCGTCGCGGCGCCTTGCGGCGCCACGATGTCGAGCGCAATCGGTGCAAAGGCGATTTCTTCCAGATAGGCCTCAATAGTCGGCTGATGCTTTTTGAGCTGCGCGATGGCAAAGCGCGAGGGGGCCTCGATCGTGAGCGTATCTTCGGTCAGGCTTATGGCGCGCGATTGCCCCAGCATGTTGATGAGGCGTGCATCTTGGCCGTCGCGCTGGCAAAAGGCGATGGCATCCCCCAGGATGATGCTTGCTTCCTCGTCCACTGTCTCTCCCGTTCTTTAGCTCTGAGCTCGCACGCGAGCGGCGCCGAGTTCGGTCAGATGGTATTTCTGGCCATGCTTGATGACCAAGCCGGCCTGCGCCAAGTCATTGAGCGTGCGTGACCAAGTGGGGGCCGAGTTTCCAAACGCCCTCGCAAGATCGGTTGCGCCGCACGCTTGATTTTGCGCCAGATAGCCCAGCGCGGCGTTGCCGCGATCGCTTACGAACACGTCCGGTTGTGGCTGTGCATACTGATTTACTGCATTAGGATACATCATTTGAGCTGCTGGTTGTTGAGAACTCTGCGTCGGCGGCATTTGCTGTTGAAAACTTTGAGGCCACTGTTGGTAAGGCTGCGGAGGCGTCTGCTGGGCCCAGGGGTTGTACTGCTGCTGCGGCATCTGCTGGTACGGCTGCTGATATCCCTGCTGGTACTGCTGCGGGAACTGCTGGCCATACCCCAGTGGCGGCATCTGCTGATATGGATATCCCTGTTGGTACGGCTGATAGCCCATTTGCTGACCACCCGGTGCCCCTGTCGCCTGCTGCATTGCTGCTGCATCCTGATCAGCCAGTGGCATGGCCTCTGGCATGTTTGGCGGCATCGACATAGATGCCGCCTGGGGTTCTTGTGTGGGAAGCATTCCGGGCTGCTGCATCTGTCCCACGGGGGGCTGCATCTGCTGCGTTGCCATGGGCTGCTGCGCAAAAGCTCCCGGCAGGGGATATGTGGGCTGCTCCGTTTCGGGCCGCACGGCAGCGCCGCGTCCGCCGGCACGCTCGATTTCCTGCACGCGTTTAGGGTTCAGGCTTACCGTAACCACGGTGCCGTTGCCCATGTTGTCCTCGATGGATACGGCACCGCCGGCGTTTTCCAAATACTCCTGCACCATGGGAAACCCTGCTCCGGTTCCACGGATATAGCGCTTCATCTTGCTGTTTGCGCTGGTAACGCCAAAGTCGAAAGCGCGTTCCTTGTCGTCGATGCCGGGTCCTTGATCAGCAAAGCGGATGGTGTCTCCGCCGTCCAGAATCGAGATGATGGGCTCGGCAAAGTGTGCGTGGATAAAGTTTTCGACAATCTCGCGGATGACCATGAGCGAGATATGGCCACCTTGTTCTTTCATGCACTGGTAGACGGTGTTGGTCGTCTCTTCCAAATACGTGCGGACATCTTGCGGATCAATGACGATCACCCGCGGTGTCGACAGCATGTCGTCATAGACGGCGATGCGCGCGGCGTACATGGCTTTTGGCGCCTGCGTGGTCGTCTGCTCGCCTTCCGCACGCTCTTCGCGCACGCCGGTGATGTGCTCGTTGTCGGGTGCCGGGTCTCCGGAATCGACCATGGTGTAAAAGTCGTCAGACATGCCGCTCGCAATCTTTCAAAAGGTTTCGAACAAATAGTAGCTCACCGTGCAACGTTTCTCATCTTTCGACAACTTTTCAAAACTTGTTGAAAACTTTGGAAAACGGGCGAAAAGTTCTCAACATTGCCAACATGACCTGTTGAAAACTCGATGAAATATCGTGAAAAGTTGTCGTACCCCGCAAATTTCAGTTGGGCTTATGGGGGAACCGTGTGAACTGCGCGACCTTTTACCTTTGATTTCTTGACATTTGAACATTGATTTCCCTACAATCTTCAAGCTCACGTGTCTATATCTGCGTCCGCGCTCCCGCGGACACTCGAAATGCAGCAGGAGGAACTTAAGATGAAGCGTACGTATCAGCCTAATAAGCGTAAGCGTGCCAAGACCCATGGCTTCCGTGCCCGTATGGCCACCAAGGGTGGTCGTGCCGTGCTCGCCCGTCGCCGCGCCAAGGGCCGCAAGCGTCTCACTGTCTAGCAGCGATACACACATCTCGCATGAAGACAATTAAGTCTCGGCAAGATTTCGAGCATGTGTTCAGTCAGGGTCGTCGTTTCAATCACCCTCTGATTCGAATGACCATATGTGAATCGGTTGGCGAAGGCGACTCCGGAAGGGTCGCCTTCGTTGGTGCTAAACGGCTCGGTTGTGCAGTTGTGCGCAACCGTTCTAAGCGTGTGATGCGCGAAGCCGCCCGCAGCTGCGGATTTCCCGTTGCGGGTTATGACATCATCTTGTTTGCAACTCCCAAGACGAGGGTTTCCTCGCCGCAGGAGATGGACAAGGCGTTGCGTTCGCTTATGAAGCGCGCCGGCGTTGCCGGGGAGGAGCGATGAGCAATCACGTTTTGCGACGTGTTGCCATCGCTCCTATTCGCATATATCAACAGGTTATTTCGCCCTTATTGCCTGACGCCTGCATTTATTACCCAACGTGCTCGCAATACGCCGTCCAGGCGATTGAGAAGCACGGTGTTTTGAGAGGCTGCTGGCTTGCCGTGAGGCGCATCGCTCGCTGCAATCCCCTGCACGTCGGCGGTTATGACCCTGTGCCCTAGCGGGCACTCGCTATCGGAGGAAAACTTACATGTGGGATTGGATCGTTAACATCCTTTTCGAGCTGCTCAAGCTCATCCAGACCTTTGCGGTCGACTGGGGCCTGTCCATCATCATCCTGGTGGTCATCATCCGTCTGCTGCTGACGCCGCTCATGCTCAAGTCGACCAAGTCGACGGCTCGCATGCAGGTGCTGCAGCCCAAGATGCTCGAGATCCAGGAGCGCTATGCCGACGATCCCCAGCGTCAGGCCGAGGAGATGCAGAAGTTCTACAGCGAGAACAAGTTCAACCCCATGGCTGGCTGTCTGCCGCTGCTGATTCAGATGCCTATCCTGTTCGCCCTGTTTACATTGCTGCGCAACCTGCCGCAGTACTTTAACGACGGCACGTTCTCGTTCTTCAACATCCTGCCCGACCTGACCACCACGCCGAGCGCTTCCTTTGCCGATGGCTTTATGGTTGCACTGCCTGCGCTGGTTTGCCTGATCCTGTTCGCCGTCCTGACCCTGATTCCGCAGCTCTATATGTCGCGCAACCAGACCGGCCAGCAGGCTCAGAGCATGCGTATGATGGCCGTTGTCATGACGGTCATGATGCTTTGGATGGGCTGGAGCCTTCCCGTTGGTGTTCTGCTGTACTACGACGTCTCGTCTGCTTGGCAGGTTATCCAGCAGATTTTTGTGACGCAGAAGGTCATCGACAAGGCGAAGGCCGATGAGGAGGAGCGTCTTAAGAACGCTCCGCTGCAGGTTGAGGTCACTCGTCGAGAGAAGAAGCCGCGCCCGCACAAGAAGAAGTAGTGGGATATCAATCTTATTTAGGTACCTAACTTTTGGAGTACGTTATGTCTGAAGAGATCATCGAGGATATGCTTGAGGAGGTTGCCCCGCAGGTCGCGGGCGATTATCCCGAGATTGCACAGCGCTACAAGGCTGGTGAAGAGCTGACTGATGAGGAGCTCGATACCATTGCCGATGTTGCGATTTCCATCCTGCGTTCCATCCTTTCGCACTTCGATGCCGCCAACTCTCCTATCGATGAGTATGAGGGCGACGAGGGTGAGCTGATTTTGGATGTAACGGCTCCCGACCTTGCTGTTCTCATTGGCCGTCATGGTCGCACCCTTGATGCCCTTCAGGTTATGTTCTCTTTGCTGGTGAGCCGCAAACTTGGCTTTAGGTATCCGGTTGTAGTGGACGTAGAGGGATACAAGAGTCGCCGTCAGGACAAGGTTGCTTCCATGGCTCAGTCTGCTGCCGAGCGTGCCATCCGCACTCATAAGAGTGTTTCGCTTCCGCCCATGAATGCCTACGAGCGTCGACTGGTTCACATTGCACTTCGTGGCAATGATGCCGTCGATACTCATTCTGAGGGTTCTGACCCTGATCGCCATGTGGTGATTGTTGCTCGATAATCTTCTCTAGCTTATGCTAAGGGGACGTGGTTTCCACGTCCCCTTTTTTTGTCAAAAGTTCTCGATACACTGATTTTTGTCAGAAAGGAGCTTTCGTTGTTAGTACTTACTGATCAGCAGGCTGACGAGATGTTGAGTCGTCTAACTTCCTATTGCAAAGAGTATTCCTTGAGCGTAACTGATGTTGAGCTGAGGAAATGTATTCAGCATTTGGATTTGGTTCTAGAAACAAATAAGACAACCAATCTCACCCGTATTCTTAACGTAGAAGATGCTGCAGTACTTCATATCCTCGACTCACTTGTTTTGCTCCCCTATATCAACAAGGCTCCTGAGGGCGCTTTGCTCGATATGGGAACAGGTGCGGGCTTCCCAGGTATTCCATTAACCATAACCACGCATCGTAAAGCTACTTATATTGACTCTGTTGGCAAGAAGGTTGATGCGGTTAAATCCTTTGTCCATGCTCTTGGATTGAAACATGCTCATGCGGTTCATGATCGTCTTGAAGAATATGCTCGAAGCCATAAGAAGCAGTTCTCTGTTGTAACCGCCCGCGCACTGGCCCCTCTACCGATTCTTGTTGAGTATGCGGCTCCGTATCTGAAGGATGGAGGGCTATTTGTTATAACCAAGGGCAATCCTTCGAATGAGGAGCTTGCTTCCGGCATGTCAGCAGCTAAGATTTGCGGCTTCACTTTGCTTCTGAATGACGCAATTGATTTGCCTGAAGGCTTGGGTCACAGGGAGTTCATTGTTCTTAAGAAGAGTCATCCAGCATCCGTCTCATTGCCTCGTGCAAATGGCGTGGCAAAGAAGAATCCGCTTGCCTAGATGTTTCACGTGAAACATAATGGATACTAACAACTTGCAGTGTTTCACGTGAAACATGGCGGTTGATATCGATTCGGAATGTTTCACGTGAAACATCCTCCGTTTGACAGCTTTAATACACACCAGGAGGGACCGTGGGATTTCGCGACGTTAAGCGTTCTAAGAGCGCAAAAGACACGCGTATCATTGCAATCATCAATCAAAAAGGCGGCGTCGGTAAGTCAACGACGGCTGTAAACCTTGCAGCAGCACTGGGTGAGCAGGGTCGTAAGACACTGATTGTCGATTTTGATCCGCAGGGAAACAGCACCAGTGGATTCGGAATTGAAAAAGAAGACCTTGATCACTGCATCTATGATGCATTGTTAAATGATGTGCCGGCAGAATCGCTTGTTCTTGATACAAATTGTAAAAAGGTATTCGTTATTCCGGCTACAATTCAACTTGCAGGCGCGGAAATTGAGCTCGTAAGCGCAATTGCTCGTGAAACCCGCCTCAAAGATTTGCTTGAGCCGATTCAGGACGAGTTTGACTTTATTTTCATTGACTGTCCTCCTTCGCTCGGCCTGCTTACTATCAACGCTTTGACCGCAGCAGACAGCGTTTTGATTCCGATCCAGTGCGAATATTACGCACTCGAGGGCGTTACGAAGCTGCTTGAGTCAATGAAGATGGTCAAATCACGGCTGAACAAGGGCTTAGACACCTATGGTGTGCTTATGACCATGTATGACTCGCGTACTTCACTATCGAATCAGGTTGTTGAGGAGGTTCAATCGTATTTTGGTGATAAGGCGTTTAAGACGCTAATCCCCCGTACGGTTAAAATCTCCGAAGCTCCGTCTTTTGGAGAACCGGTAATTACCTATGCACCTCAAAATAAGGGTGCAAAAGCATATATGAACCTTGCAAAAGAGGTGATCAAGCGTGCCTAGTGTAAAGAAACGTGGCGGATTGGGACGTGGACTCAATGCTTTGGTCTCAGAGGCCGAGTATGAGACCGGCGGTTCGGCTGCATCGGCTTCAAATGCCGCATCTGAAACAAAACTACCTATTGAGGATATCGTTCCCAACCCTAATCAGCCGCGAATTCACTTTAACGAAACTGAACTTCGCGAGTTGAGCGAGTCAATCCAAGAACATGGCGTTTTGCAGCCGCTTTTGGTTCGCAAGCATGGAAACGGCTATGAGATCATCGCTGGTGAGCGTCGTTACCAGGCGTCAAAGCTTGCTGGCCTTGAAGAATTGCCAGTCATCATTAAAGAGGTAAATGATGAAGAGATGCTGGCTCTTGCTCTTATCGAAAACCTTCAGCGTTCTGATCTGAATCCCGTCGAAGAGGCTAAGGGCTATCGCCAACTCATTGATGCCAGCGGGATGACCCAGGAGGCATTGTCGAAGGCAGTAAGCAAGTCACGCTCTGCAATTACAAACTCGCTGCGTCTTCTCGATCTCCCCGAAGTAGTTCAGCAGATGATTTTTGAGGGCAAACTTACTGCTGGTCATGCACGTGCGATTCTTGCAGTTCCCTATGAGGACGCGCGTATTCGACTAGCAGAGAAAGTTGTTACAGAGGGCCTTTCCGTAAGAGCGACAGAAAATCTTGCTCCGTTGTTTTCTGCCGGAGAGACACCTAAGATGCCAAGGCCTTCAACGCCTCAGTCCTTTAAAAAGGCTGCCCGTGTGCTTCGTCAGGTATTTAATACCAACGTGCGTGTGAAGAGCTCGCGTGGAAAGAATAAGATTGAGATTGAGTTTAAAGACGAGGAAGAGCTCTCTCGTATTCTTGGCGAAATGATTCAGTTTGATCAAGGAGGCCAAGATGAGGAATAAGATTTTAACAGCGATTGCATTGGTGACGACTGTCGCCGCTGGTGCCTTTGCTGGCTATAAGATCGCGACAGACGATGAACTTCGAGGTCGTTTGCTTCGTGGCGCGCAGGATATCGTCGATACTTCCAAAAAGAAAATGGATGTTATGACGGAAGATGTTGCCATGCGTACTGCTCAGGTAACGAAGAATCCCAAGATTAATCAAGGTTGGGTCAGCAACCAATGGGAAAATGTAGGCTATTAGGTACCTAACAATTACTCAGCATATTTTGAGGGGTCCTTGTCTGATTCATGAGACAAGGACCCCTTATTTTGGCCGTAAAAAATGGGACAGGTAGCAGCTGATTCAAAATTAAGGTCAATAAATGAAACGACCCCGGTTGCATATTCTGTAACCGGGGTCGTTCAATGTTTCACATGAAACGTTTTGGGATGCGACTCCCCTATGCGTTCTTCTGAACTTTGAAGCGCTGCTTCAGCTGTCCGCAAGCGGCGTCAATATCGTTACCACGGGAGTTACGAATCGTGGTCTCGATGCCACGGGACTCAAGACGACGCTGAAGATCCTCAACCTTATGAATCGGCGACGGCTTGAGCGGGCTGCCCTCGATGTCGTTAAGCTGAATCAGGTTAACGTGGCACAACGTTCCCTCGCAGAAGTCGCAGAGCGCCTGCATCTCGGGATTCGTATCGTTGACGCCTTCGATCATGGCATACTCATAGGTCGGGCGGCGGCCAGTCTTCTCGGTGTAGAGCTGAAGCGCCTCGTGAAGGCGAAGCAGCGTGTACTTCTTAACACCGGGCATGAGCTTGTTGCGCGTCGACTGGATGGCGGAATGCAGGGAAACGGCAAGCGTGAACTGCTCTGGGATGTCGGCAAATTTGCGAATACCGGGAATAACGCCGCTGGTAGAGACGGTGAGGTGTCGAGCACCGATACCGATGCCATCGGGGTCGTTGAGGATTCGCAGCGCCTTGAGAACCTCGTCGTAGTTAGCAAACGGCTCACCCTGGCCCATGAAGACTACGCTCGTGGCGCGCTCGCCAAAGTCGTTGGATACATGAAGTACCTGGTCGACGATCTCTTGAGCGGTCAGAGAGCGCTTGAGGCCGTTGAGACCGGTAGCGCAAAAGGCGCAGCCCATGCCGCAGCCTGCCTGGGTGGAAACGCAGACAGAAAGCTTGTTACGACGGGGCATGCCGACAGTTTCGACGGAAATGCCGTCGTGGTACTCGAGCAGATACTTGCGAGAGCCATCTTTGGAAACCTGCTTGGTGAGTTCAATCGGCGTGTCAAAGGCAAAAGCCTCTTTAAGCTGCTCGCGGAAAGCCTTGGGGAGGTTGGTCATATCGTCAAACGAACAAACGTTCTTCTCAAAGACCCATTCGATGAGCTGCTTCGCGCGGAAGGCGGGCTGGCCAAGTTCGGCCACGAGCTCGCGTATATCGTTTTGGCTCAAGTCGCGAATGTCCTGAGATTTAGTCCTGGGATTCATGGAAGCCTTTCGATTTTGGGGAAACGTAGAGGGTATCGCTACAATATGGTATCAGCTGCAGAAATTATAGAGGAGGAGTCTGCCCATGCCGGGTAAAAGCCTAGAGAACATGCACGTAGCAGTCTTGGCGGGCGGTCGTTCCGCCGAGCGCGAGATCTCGCTCAATTCGGGAAAGAACGTCGTGGTGGCATTGAAGGAAGCCGGCTACACCTCGGTGGAGCTGCTCGACACGGCTGCCGATGACTTTATGGTAACCATGGCGACCGGCGGTTTCGACGTGGCATTTATCGCCATGCACGGCGCCGGCGGTGAGGATGGCGCCATGCAGGGCGCCATGGAGACCCTTGGTATCCCCTACACGGCCTCGGGCGTGCTTGCCAGCGCCTGCGGTGCCGACAAGGAGGTCTCTAAGCTCCTGTACGCCAAGGCGGGCATTCCCATTGCCCCCGGCCTTGCGCTCGAGGTGGGCGATGAAGTCGATATCGATCATATCGTCGAGGTTTGTGGCGAGCGCTGCTTTGTGAAGCCGGCCGTCAACGGTTCCAGCTATGGCATTTCCCTGGTCCATGAGCCCTCCGAGCTGCCCGCGGCAATCGCCAAGGCGTTTGAGTACGGCGACAAAGTGCTGGTCGAGAAGTGCATCGAGGGTACCGAGATCACCGTCGGCGTATACGGCGAAGATGACGTGCGCGCTCTGCCGATTGTCGAGATTCGTAAGCCCGAGGACTGCGAGTTCTACGATCTGGACGTGAAGTATGTCGACCCTACGGACATCCATCGCATTCCGGCGCAGATTTCACCCGAGAATTATGCTCGCGCACAGGAGCTTGCCTGCGCCGCTCACAAGGCCCTCGGTTGCCTGGGTATCTCGCGCAGCGATTTTATCGTGAGCGAGGACGGCCCCGTTATCCTCGAGACCAATACCATTCCCGGCATGACCGATACGTCGCTGTATCCGGATGAGATCCGCCACACCGACGACATGACGTTCCCACAGGTCTGTGACAGCCTGATCCGTATGGGCCTTCGTCGAGCGGGCGTTGCATGCTAATCGAGGACGCGGTTTCGTCAGGAACGCCGCAGTTTGTCATCGACTCCTATGCCACGCTTGCCGAACGCTCCAAAACGCAGTCCTTCGGCCTTATCGAGGAAGATGTGATTGTCCTCGATACCGAGACCACAGGTCTTTCGGTGCAGGACAACGAGCTGATCGAGATCTCGGCGGCCCGTCTTTCGGGCCGCGAGATCGTCGACCGCTTTGATACCTTCGTGCATCCCAGGCAGCTGATTCCCGCCGAGATTACCGAGCTCACGAGCATTACAAATGCCGATGTGGCAGATGCCCCG
>CAJMPF010000009.1 GCA_905215195.1 uncultured bacterium
ACGAGCCGACCTCGGCGCTCGATCCCGAGCTAACGGCCGAGGTGCTGCGTGTCATTAAAGACCTTGCCGCGCAGAATATGACGATGGTGATCGTGACCCACGCGATGCAGTTTGCGCGCGATGTTGCCGATCGCGTGGTCTTTATGGACGGAGGCCGCATTGTCGAGGAGGGTCCGGCCGAGCAGGTTATCGACCATCCGCGCGAGCAGCGCACGCGTGAGTTTTTGAGCCGTATCGAGGGATAGGCTCAGGTATTTGC
Source organism: uncultured bacterium (assembly GCA_905215195.1). Taxonomy (GTDB): domain Bacteria; phylum Actinomycetota; class Coriobacteriia; order Coriobacteriales; family Coriobacteriaceae; genus Collinsella. Next base: position 260 of record CAJMPF010000009.1, read on the forward strand.
TCAACTATTAATTGAGGCGAAGCCGCCGCAGGTCTTACGGTCTGTGGCGGCTTTTTGTTTGCATCGGCGGGGTTCAATAATCGCCTCACAAGCTTATCTCTTCCTCTCGCCGCCTGTATTCATACGTGTGCCGAAAGGTGTGCATGGACGGTCGCCCGTGAGGGTAGGGTGGTGGCATAGGACATTTGGAGGGTGAGTCGGCTCGGCTGCCGACCATGCTGCTCCCGGGATGGCACCGACCGCGAACTCTCCCCGTTGGCGTCGCGCAATGCGCGCGGCCCTGCAAGGAGGTCATCATGGGTGCTCCCAAGACCGGCAATGTAAGGAACGTGGTGCTCGTAGGCCAAGGCGGGGTGGGCAAGACTTCACTCGCCGAGGCCATGCTCCACCTTTCTGGCAAGACCGCCCGCCTGGGCGGCCACGACGGCACCAAGCCCACGCTCGACTATGACCCCGAAGAGGTCAAGCGTGCATTTTCCATCTCGACGACCATTGCACCGATCGACTGGAAGGGCGCGCGCATCAATGTGCTCGATGCCCCGTGTTACCCCGATTTTATCGGCGACGCCTTTGCCGCGATGAGCGTCTGCGAGACGGCCCTGTTTGTGGTCGACGCCGAGGCCGGCCCGCAGCCTACGACGGTTAAGCTCTGGTATGCCGCCGAGGACCTGCGCTTGGCGCGTGCGGTGTTCGTAAACCGCCTGTCGCGCTCCGAGGCCAGCTTTGCGACCACGATGGACCTGCTGCAGGAGCGCTTTGGCACGCGACTGGGCGCCGTGACCCTTCCCTGGGGCGAGGGCGAGGACTTTGATGGCATCATCGACCTGGTGCGCATGAAGGCGCGCCATTGCAACGGCGCCGAAGCCGTTGAGTCGGAGATTCCCGAGGAGTATCGTGCCCAGGCCGAGGAGGCCCATGACCATCTGTGCGAGCTGGTGGCCGAGGCTGACGACGAACTGATGATGAAGTACTTGGAAGGCGAGGAGACGCTGACGCAGGAGGAGCTTGAGGGCTTGCTGTCGAAGGCGATTGCCGAGCGCATCTTTGTGCCGGTCTTTGCGGGCGATTGCATTAAGGAGCAGGGCGTCAACTCGCTGATGGACGACATCGCCACGTACTTCCCGGCGCCGACGGACTACGGCGAGATGCCGCTCATCGACGGTGATTCGCTCAAGATTTCGAGCGACGATGACCGTCCGGTGGCGTTTGTGTTTAAGACGCTGGCCGATCCGCAGCAGGGTCGCATCAGCTTTATCAAGGTGCTGACGGGTACGCTTGAGCCGGGTCTTGAGCTGATCAACGCGCGTACCCGCAAGAGCGATCGTCTGGCCCACCTGTATGTGATGTGCGGCCGCGACATGACCGAGGTCGGTCACGCCTATGCCGGCGACATCATCGTGGCGCCCAAGCTGGCGGCCGAGACGGGCGATACGCTCTCCATTACCGGTAAGGTCGAGGCTGCGGCGTTTAAGTTCCCCAACTCGCAGTACCGCATTGCCATCGAGGCCGAGAACCGTGGCGACGAAGAGAAGCTCTATACGTTTATCGAGAAGGCGTGCAAGGCTGATCCGACCATGAGCATCGATCGTGACGAGGAGACGGGCCAGACTATCATCTCCGCCGTTGGTGAGGCGCAGGTTTCGGTGCTGCTCAACCGTTTGGAGGATCGCACCAAGGTCGTGGCCAAGAGCGTGCCGATCCGCATTCCGTATCGCGAGACCATCCGCCGCACGGCGAGCGCCCAGGGTCGCCACAAGAAGCAGACCGGTGGCGCCGGTCAGTACGGCGACTGCTGGCTGCGCGTGGAGCCGCTTATTGGGCCCGACGGCACGAGCGACGGCTACGAGTTTGTGGATGAGGTCGTGGGCGGCCGCATTCCGCGCTCGCTGATCCCCGCCGTGGACAAGGGTGTCCAGGAGACCATGAAGGACGGCATCATTGCCGGCTACCCGCTCACGGGCATTCGCGTGGCTGTGTACGACGGCTCGTATCACAGCGTCGACTCCAACGAGATGGCGTTCCGCGCGGCGGCTCGCATCGGCCTGCGCAAGGCATGCGCCGATGCCGACCCGGTGGTGCTGGAGCCCATCGAGGAAATCACGGTGACTATTCCCGAGAGCTACGCCGGCGCCGTGATGGGTGACATCTCGGCATCGCGCGGTCGCGTGACGGGCATGGAGACCGATGAACGCGGCGACACCGTGGTCATCGCCCAGGCACCTCTCGCCGAGCTGACGGATTACTCGACGCGCCTGCGCTCTATCACGCGCGGCACGGGTGACTTTACCATGAAGCCCGCTGGCTATGAGCAGGTTCCCTATGACGTTCAGGCCAAGCTGGTCGAGCGCTATGAGGAGGGTCGCGCCAAGTAGCGTGTGGCGTTGCCTGCAACATACATGCCGATGCAAGGGCCGCTCTGGGTAACCCAGGGCGGCCCTTTTTGATCCCTGGGGGACGGAGGAAAACAGATCATCTTTGGGTTACGGGTGGCGCGGTCGGCACTAGTCTCCGGATGCCTGGTTGCGACCGGTGGCGTAGTCGATCTGCACGTGCGGCTGCAGGTTGTAGCAATATACGTGGAAGCAGAGGGTCTTGCCGTGGTCCTCGACCGATTGCGCCTCAAGGCGCACGCCACGGCAGACAAGTTCCTCTTCGTTATACATGGGCGTGACGCGGTAGAGCACATGGTTGCCCGTGTCGCGGATGTAGCCGAGAATCTGCTCCTCAAACGGCAGCATGCCCGTTTCGTTGAGATAGCGCGTGCCGGTGAGGAGATTTTTGCGGTTGGCGTTTTCGCCGCAGAGCGACCAGGCGATAAGGTGGCAGCGGTTGTAGAGGCTCTGGCCCGGAATAAAGTCGTAGCGCTGCTGGTGCCAACCGGCAGGATGGATACGCGAGATATCGCCGCGCTCGCCTTGACCGAGTGATTCGGGGCCCACGCAGGCGAGCGCTTTGCGAGTGCGGCCCAAGCTGTCGAGCTTGGAGAACTTCTTAAAGCAGCCCTCTTCTGTAGCGCGCTCGTATTCATCGAGCGTGAATGATGGTGTGCCGAGCGGGTGCGTGCTGTCGGCGCGAAGGGCAACGTAGGGGTTGCCGGCGTAGTCGGGAATGCTGCTGAGATAAACACCGCGGGCGCGGTTGAGGTCGGGGTTTTCGACCTCGTCGATGGGGGTGGCGGCACTGTCCGCGGAAACGTCGTCATCGGTGTCGGTTGCGGCGGAATCGGAGCCATCGCCAGAGTCCTGGCCGTTTTGAGGGTCCGGGGAGCTCGCCGTTCCCGATTCGAGCCGGGCAACCAGGTCTGCCTCGTCGTCGGTGCGGCTGGGGCTCTCGTTTTGTTTTTCGGCCAGAGCCGCCGCCTGCTCATCGCTTTGCGGCGACAGCAGCTTGGGCGCTCCGTCGAGCGATCCCGTAAACAGCGCAAACCCCAGCACCACGGCGGTGCCGATGGAAAGTACTTGCTTGTAGGTGGACTTGCGCGACATTGAGGCTCCTGGATGGACGGTTGGGAATCTACCAGTCTAGCAGGAGCCGGCAGGGGCCGTTCTGTCGAACAAATACTCAAGATTTGGGATAGACGCTACTGATTCATTTGCCTCATATGGAGCTGCGGTGGTTGTGTATGTGGGGCTATTTTGCTTTTCCCCAGATAAAACCCGCCAAAATAAACCTGTCCCTTATTGGCAGGTTACTGATTCATGGCACCGTGAATGTAGGGGGTGACCTCGGGGGAGATATGGTCGCAGCCCAGCTCGCGCAGCGCGGACTCGATGGCGGCGGGCAGCGGGGTTTTGCCCTCGGTGTCAACGGCGTTGCCACCGAGGGTAGCAATCTTGGCAACATCTGCGGGTGCGGCCTCGATATGCATGCAGCCGCCGATCAAGCGCGCGCGTACCTGTGCCAGATCAAGATCGTGCAGGTAATCCTCGCAGGCGCGGATTAAATCGACCTTCTCGCGCGTAAGCTCCTCGCCCGTGGGAACGCGCGTGGCAAGACATGCTCCCGCCGGCAGGTTCCAAACGGGATAGCCCCATGCGCGCAGCAGCTCGCGCTCTTCGTCCTTGGTAAAGCCGACCTCCATGAGAGGGGAGCGTACGCCGAGCTCTTCTGCCGCGCGCATACCAGGGCGGTAGTCGCCGCGATCACTTGCATTGCTGCCATCGATGACGGTGGGAAAGCCGAGCGACTTGGCGTGGTTGACGATGGCGGTAAAGCCGGCGTGCTTGCAGTGGTAGCAGCGATTGGCATCGTTGCAGGCTACTTGGGGGAGCTGCAGCTGATCGACCGAAAGATTGAGCACGGGGAGCTTAAAATGCGGCCCCTCATTGGCCTGTCCATCAACGGACTGCTCAAACGAAGCCTGTTCGGGCGTGCCGATGAGCGGCGTGGTGAGATGGACGAGGAGGGTATTGGTAGGCATGATGCGGGCGCATACGGCGGCCAAAAAACTGCTGTCAACGCCGCCGGAAAAGCCGATGGCGACGCGTCCGTATGCCAAAAGCAGCTGCTCGAGTGCTGCGAGTTTGTCCTGAAGCTCCTCTGCGGGTGCGGCGGTGTCTGAAAGCATGAAAGTTCCTTACAGTTATTAAAGCTCGGATGAAACTATAATCCCACCGAGCTGCTTGTCATAAGACTTCCAGCTATGTAACGAAAGTGCAATATGCTATATACGTTATATACAAGCTTGTAAAGTGCGGTAGAGTGGCAGTAATGCAATCCGGCGAGGGGGACCGATATGATCAAGGCTGTTATTTTTGACATGGATGGAACGCTGGTCGATACCGAGCGTTTGGGGATTAGGGCCTGGAAGGCAGGCGCCGCTGAGCTGGGGCTCGCGATTGATGATGCGCTGGTTCATCAGTTTATCGGTCGCACGCTGCCCGATGTCATGGACATCCTTGAGGCACATTACGGCAGCAGAGAAACCGCTGAGGCGATCTATCGTCGCCACAAGGAGATTCGCGACGAGATGGTCAAGACCGAACTGGAACTTAAGGCCGGTGCCGCCGAGTGCCTAGACGAGCTGCTGGCTGCGGGCTATCACGTGGGTCTAGCGACGTCGTCGCGCCTCGTTACGGCCGAGCGCAACCTTAAGATGGTCGGTCTTTTTGACAAGTTTGAAACGGTAACGTGTGGCGAGGACGTCGTGCACGGCAAGCCCGACCCCGAGATGTATCTGCTCGCCTGCGAGCGCGCGGGCTTTGCTCCCGAGGAATGTGCCGTGGTCGAGGATTCGCGCAACGGCTGCGTCTCGGGCATCACGGCCGGATGCCATGTCTTTGCCGTCCCCGATATCGTGCCGCTGCCGCAGGACGTGGTGGATGGCTGCGAGGCCGTGCTCGATACGCTGTTCGACCTGGCGGCGGCAATCAAGACTGTGCGCTAGAAAATTGCGGCGTTGAAACGAGCGATTGCTCACGTTTGCGCTTAAGCAAAAGGGGTCCGGCAATGGTCGGGCCCCTTTTGCTTAAGCGGCGACTTAGCATACTCGCGGGCGTGCTATAGATACGCACCGAGGTTGATGGCCGTGGCGTCGGTCTGGCTGCTTGCCTGGGTGCTGGCGCGTTCCAGTAGGAACGGACGTACCAGTTCTTGGCGGTTGATATCCTCGGCGGCGACTGCGGTGACGGTACGCGCTGCGGAGCCGACACGGATATGCTTGATCTTTGCCGGGGCCTTGTTCTCGATTTGCTCCATCAGCAGTTGGACACCCTTGCGGCCAATCTCGTAGCCCGGGGGCGCTACCGTAGTGAGCGGGACCGATCCGCTCCAAGCGAACGGGTTGCCATCGCAGCCTGCTACGCGTACTTGCCCGGGGACAGAGATGCCCTTGTCGACCAGTGCCGAAACGACGCCCGAGGCCAACACATCGGTCAGGCCGACGACAAAATCGGGACGTTCGTCCGCGGGGCGCTCGGCGATTTGGGCACCGATGCCGTAGCCGTCGGCAGCGGTATTCCATTCGCCGGCGTCGATGACTTCGATCTTGATATCGGGGTGCAGGGCGAGCGCCTTATGAATGCCAAGGACGCGCAGGGTGAGTTGCATAAATGCTGCTCGGCCGACGACGACAATATGGTGCGCGCCGCGGGCGATGGCAAGTTCGGCAATGATGCGACCCTGGGCCTCATTGTCGGCCGCTACGTAGTAGCCGGGCTCGGAGCAATGGATGTCCAGATGGACGATCGGCACGGGCATCTTGGTCATGGCGGGGTGCCAGTCGGGGGATGCCATGGGCTGAACCATGACGCCGGACATCTGGGTGCCCATAAAGTAGCGCAGGTAATGATCCTCGAGAATATCGTCGTTATCGGCGTTGGCGATGAGCAAGTCGTAGCCGTGCTTGCGGGCCTCGTTGTGGGCGCCGCTGGCGATTTGGAGCGAAAAGCCGTGATCGAGACGGGGGAGCACCAGGCCAAAGGACTTGGTGGCGCCGCCCGCGAGCTGGCGAGCACTTTGGTTGGGCAGGTAGCCAAGGCGATTGATGGTCTCGTTGATGAGCTTGAGGGTCTCGGGGCGCAGCTTTTCGGGGTGGTTGAGCGCGTTGGAAACCGTGCCCAACGAAACCCCGGCCTCGCGCGCGACGTCGCTGATTTTTACCTTTGCCATAGCGGCCCCTTTGATGCGTTTCAAGTACAAGCCAGATTGTAGCATCCCAAACCTACCGAAAAGGGACAGGTTTATTTTGGCAGGTTTATCTGGGGAAACGCCGTTGCCAGCGCGACCACCACGAAGGGGGCAGGTACCTTTGTGGTGGTTTGGACCGGCTGGACGTGTGTGCATCGAGTGGTATCTAAGTTGAGATACCACCTCTGGTATATCAGCTTGCGTTTGCGTGAGTACAATACTCGAACGTTATGCGTCTCAGCGCCCCCTGTGCGTGGACGTTTTGCAGTCAAGCGGACGAAGGGATTTATCCTATGTGCGGAATTGTCGGCTACACCGGCTCTGATATTGCAAAGAACATCCTGGTCACGGGCCTCAAGCGTATGGAGTATCGCGGCTATGACTCCTCGGGCGTCGCGCTCGAGGTGGGCGAGGGCGCCGCGGCTCACCTCGACGTCATCCGCCGTGTGGGTAAGGTTGCGGGCCTGGAGAGCGAGCTTTCCAATATCGACAGCGACGCTACCTGCGGTATCGGCCACACCCGCTGGGCCACCCACGGCAAGCCCTCCGTCGTTAACGCTCACCCCCACACCAGCTGCGACGGTCGTATCGCCATCGTCCACAACGGCATCATCGAGAACTTCGCCGAGCTGCGCGAAGAGCTGGAGGGCCGCGGCCATCACTTTAAGAGCGAGACCGATACCGAGGTCTTCGCGCATCTGATCGAAGAGGCCTATGCCGAGACGCACGACCTGATGGCCTCCGTGCGCGAGGCTTGCACCCACGTGGTCGGTGCCTATGGTCTGGCCGCCGTGTGCGCTGACGAGCCCGGCGTGATCGCCGTGGCCCGCAAGGATTCCCCGATCGTAGTCGGTGTGGGCGAAACCGGCTCCTATGTTGCTTCCGATGTCATCGCGCTCATCGACGCCACCCGCGATGTCGTGGTGCTCGAGGACGGTCAGTTTGCCAAGCTCACGCCCGCAGGCGTCGAGTACACCGACGAGGCCGGCAACGTTATCGAGCCCAAGGTCACCCACATCGACTGGGACCTGGACATGGCAGAAAAGGGCGGTTATCCCGACTTTATGCTCAAGGAGATTCACGAGCAGCCGCGCGTTGTGCGCGACACGCTGGTTGGTCGTATGACGCCGGCCGGCGAGCTCGACATCGACGAGCTGGGCCTTTCGCTCGAGGAACTCAACGATATCGACCGCGTATATGTGATTGCCTGCGGCACCAGCTACCACGCCGGACTCATCGCCAAGAACCTTATTGAGGGCTGGGCTCGCATCCCCACCGAGGTGGAGGCGGCCAGCGAGTTCCGCTATCGCAACCCCATCATCACGCCGACGACGCTCGTCGTGGCCGTGTCCCAGTCGGGCGAGACGGCCGATACCCTTGCCGCCATTCGCGACGCGCGCATCAAGGGTGCCAAGGTCTTCGGCATCACCAACGTGGTGGGCAGCCCCGTGGCGCGTGAGAGCGACGGCGTCATCTACACCAAGGCCAACAAGGAGATCGCGGTCGCCTCGACCAAGAGCTTCATCGGCCAGGTCGTGAGCCTTACGCTTTTGGCCCTGCTGCTGGCGCAGGTCAAGTACCGCTTGACCACCAAGCAGGCGCGCATGCTGTTCCGTGAGCTTTCCGATACGGCCGAGCAGATCCAGTGGATTTTGGATACCCAAACCGAGGCCGTTCATGAGGCCGCCCTGCTGTGCAAGGACGCGCAGTCGGCGCTGTTCGTGGGCCGTGGCATGGGTGCCGCTATTTCCTACGAGGGCGCGCTCAAGCTCAAAGAGGTCAGCTACCTGCACGCCGAGGCCTACGCCGCCGGCGAGATGAAGCACGGCCCCATTGCCTTGATCGACCCGGGCTTCCCTGTCATCGCCGTGGCCACCAAGAGTGCCACCTACGACAAGACCGTGTCGAACCTCATGGAGTGCAAGGCGCGCGGCGCCAAGGTCATCGTCGTTGCTACCGAGGGCGACGAGGAAATCAACAAGATTGCCGACTGCATCATTCGCGTGCCGGCCGTCCGCGACGTGTTCAGCCCCATCACGGCGAGCGTTCCGCTGCAGCTGCTCGCCCGCGAGGTTGCCATCCTGCGCGGCTGCGACGTCGACCAGCCCCGCAACCTGGCAAAGAGCGTTACCGTGGAGTAGTTGGTTCCGCCATTCTGGCGACCAAGGCCCGGCTCCGTTGCAGCGGAGCCGGGCCTTGTTTCATTTGCCCAGATAAAACCTGCCAAAATAAACCTGTCCCTATTTGGCAGGTTAGCGGAGCTTGCTGGTCTCGAAGTACTCGGGGAACTGGTCCAGAACCTCGGTCTGGTTGCGGAACATCATATGCAGGTGCTTGCTGACCAAAAAGCTCGCTTCGATGGGGTCGCGACCGGCGATAGCGCGGCGAATCTGCTTGTGCTCGTTCACGATGTCCTGATTGTCGAGAACCTGCGTGGCGGCGCGCAGCCAGCGGAAGCGCTCCAGGTCGGCATTGGTCTCTTCGAGCCACGACCACACGGTGCTGCGACATGCGATGCTAAAAATCATGTGATGCATGAGGTTGTCGCTCAAAAAGAAGCCGATGCGATCCTCTTCGGCCATGGCCTTTTCCTGCAGCACGATGGCGCGGTCGAGCTGCTCGATGCCGGCCGACGTGGCGCGCGCACAGCACTCCACAATCACCTGCTTTTCCAGATGCTCGCGGATGTAACAGGCACTCTCGGCAAGGGTGAGGTTGATGGGCGAGACGTAGGTACCGCTCTGGGGCACGGTGCGCACCAGGCCTTCCTGCGCCAAACGAACCAAAGCCTCGCGCACAGGGGTGCGCCCCATATCTAGGTCGTCGCAAAGTTGCTTGACGCCCAGCTTTTCGCCCGGCTTGTAGTCCAGGTAGACGATTTTGCGTCGAATGGTGTGGTAGGACTGGTCCTGTAGGCTCGTTTCCTGCTCGCCGACGTGCATCGATTCTTCCATAGCGCCTCGCAACTGTTCTATCAAACTCATATGTCAGTTGTTAATTATGCCGCGAATCAGCTCTCCGCGGTGGGCAATTCGGCTGTTGCCTGAGAACTATTGCGGCATCTTAGTCTGTGTTTGCGCAAGGCTGCGCTCAATGTTGCCGTATCATAAGCCGTCGCAAACGTGAAATAGAAAGAAGGAATCCCATATGCAACTGGCAAATATCGTTCGCGAGCGCTGGAAAGGCGTCTTGTTCTGCCTGATCATTGCCATTCCCGCGACGTTGCTCGGCAAACAAATTGAGGTGGTCGGCGGTCCGGTATTTGCCATCCTCTTTGGCATGGTCCTGGCGCTCGTCTTTCCCAGGAAGCGTCGCGAACAGCTCGCCGCCGGCGTCACCTATACGTCCAAAAAAGTCTTGCAGTACGCGGTTATCCTGCTTGGCTTTGGCATGAACCTCTCCCAGATTCTGTCCAAGGGCGCCCAGTCGCTGCCGATTATCGTGGCGACGATCTCGACCTCGCTTGTCATCGCCTTTGTGCTCTGCCGCGTCATGAACGTACCGGGTAAGATCGCGACGCTTGTGGGTGTGGGTTCGTCGATTTGCGGCGGTTCGGCCATCGCTGCGACCGCGCCCGTCATCGATGCCGACGATCGCGAGATTGCCCAGGCCATTTCGGTCATCTTCCTGTTTAACGTTATCGCGGCGCTCGTGTTTCCGACGCTCGGCGGCATGCTCGGGCTGACCAACGAGGGCTTTGGCCTGTTTGCCGGCACCGCCATCAACGACACCTCGTCGGTAACGGCTGCGGCGAGCGCCTGGGACAGCATGCATCCCGGCGCCAATGTGCTCGAGAGCGCCACAGTGGTCAAGCTCACCAGGACGCTGGCCATTATTCCCATCACGCTGGTCCTCGCATGCTGGCAGATGCATCTGGCACGCAAGGCCGGCGGTGACGCCAAAAGCACGTTCTCGCTTAAACGTGCGTTTCCCATGTTTGTGCTGTTCTTTGTGCTGGCGAGCGTGATCACCACGGTGCTTCAGCTTCCCGCGTCCATCACGGCGCCCATCAAGGAGCTGTCGAAGTTCTTTATTGTGATGGCCATGGCGGCTATTGGCTTTAATACCGATATCGTCGAGCTGGTCAAAAAGGGCGGCAAGCCCATCGCGTTGGGCTTTTGCTGCTGGATTGGCATTGCGTGCATGAGTTTGGGAATGCAGCACGTGCTGGGAATCTGGTAGAGAAGTAGCTTATTCGCGTGCTGGCTGCCGGTGAGCGCAAGCCTTCGGTGGAGCGATAGGAGCTCTTGCGGGTATGGCTTGTCCGCAGGTTTATAAGTCCCGAAGAGCTCTTATCGCCCCGCCAGGATGGCGATGCGGGGCAACACCTATACTCGCAGGACGGCGCTTTCTGCCCTATAGTGTTTGGTGAGTAATATCGTTCAATTTTGAAACACTCGGTCGTGCGACCGTCGGCGGTTGCACGTCGCCGCGGACAGGGGCAAATCATGGATAGCAATGCCAAGCTGAACATCTTGACCGATGCCCTAGCTGCTGCCGGGGCCTCGGCATTGGCAATCGATGCGCGTGGGGACGTCGCGATCTCGACCATGAATGACGCGGCGCTTGAGCGGGATGTGGCGGCTTTTGTCGCTGAGCGTCTCGACCGTATAGGAGACGGCGCGCGTCTGGTTATGGGGCGTGAGGGTACGCGCCTGAGCCTGACCGTTCGCCCCACCGACAAAGAGGGCGGGAGGCTTTGGGTCGTTGTGGTCCGCGAGGTGCGCGGTGCCGCGGCGCATGCGGGCATCGAGTGGCTCAACGCCGACGAAGTTGAGGTCCGCTATGAATCGAGCGCGTACGGCATCGTTGAGGGGGCGGCCTCGGTGGCTGTACCGGTTACCGAGAGCTATGCGCGCGGCGTGCCCCTTATGCTCGAGGGCGAGCTGGGAGCGGGTCAGGTCGAGATTGCCAAGCGCCTCTATCTGGATGGCCCTTTTGTCGATCAGCCCTTTGTTTCCGTCGCGCTCGATGAACTCACCGATCGCGGTTGGCGCCATGTGCTCAAAAGCTCCGAATCGCCGCTGTTCCAAACGGGGCTGACCCTTTGCATTGAGGGCTGGAATGCGGTTGGCCCCCAGCGCCTCCGCGAGCTGGTCTCCACGATGGCTGACACCGCGTTGGCGACGCGCTGCCATGTGGTGCTGACGGCGAATGACATGCCGGGCGGTAGCGAAAGTGATCAAGCCGCCTTTGTGACCGAACGCTTTGCCTGTGCGGTGAGCGTGGCGCCGGCAATCGTCGAGCAGGGGGCCGCGTCGACGAAGGTCGCGCGCTATTTGGAATATCTCGCTGATGTATTTGGGACGGCAGCGCCCACGCTGTCTGCCGCGGCGACGAAGACGCTCGATGCTTACCGCTGGCCGCGCAACTATCTGCAGCTCCGCGAGGTCTCGGAACGACTGTATATATTGGTGGGGGCGGGCACGGTGGACCGCGCTGTGGCGGAGGAAGTGCTCGCCCAAGAGGACGTGATTAAGACCGCAACCTTTGGCGCCCCGACGCTCGAAAGTGACCTGTATATCCTGCGACCGCTGGCCGATACCGAGCGAGATATCGCGCATTTGGTTGTAGATCATCTCCACGGCAACCGAACCCGTGCGGCGGAGGTGCTGGGCATAAGCCGTACAACGCTGTGGCGCTTGCTGAAGGACGATGACCGTTGAGCGAGGCGCCCGTGACCGCGCGCGACGCGTGTGCTACAGTCCAAAGCGTTATTGTTTCGATTTGGTTACGGCGTGCGAGGGCAAATGGCTGAGACTTCAAAACCGAGCCGCAGAAGGCGGAGCGCCGCGCCGGTTAACCGGCGCACGACATCGGTGACGTGGGGCAAACACGCCTCGGGGTTTGATGGCTCGTTCAAACGCACTAAATATGGCTATCCATCGGCAAGCGCTCGCTTGGCCATGCAGGCCGAGTCCTCGCTGTGGGGCCGCAAGCGCGTGGTGGGCTCAAAGCTCAAGCACGACGGCACGCTCGGTTACATCAGCCGCGGGGCGGCTCGCCGCAGCGGGCTCAACCCGGCTGGTTGGCATCGTTATGTTCCGATCGCGGTCATCGTTGTAGTGATCGTCATCGCACTCGCCGCGCTTGGCTACGCCGGCGGTGGCGCCAACTTGGACGCGGTGTTTAAATCGCCCGAGCTCGCGCATACAGGTACAGAAGTTATCGAGGGCGCTCAGACCCAGACGGGCGTCGCGCCCCAGCGTGGTATCGTTGCGGCGGCCTCCACCATCGCAGATGCTCAAAAGGACGAAGGCGAGCAAGGTAACGACGCCGAAACGACCCAGACGAACGAAACGACGACAACGGCGACGTCAATATAAGTTACGAGTGGGGTAGCTAATTTGGGACGGGGCTTTTTTAGCTGCCCAAGACAGTGGCTCATTCGATGTCAGTCGCCAAAAGCGAGCGAGCCGCATTTGCGCCAAGGTGACGTGAAATGAGAGGGCGCTGACCTTCTGGTCGCGCCCTCGAAATTGAACGTCAGATTGGCGTGAATGCGGCCCGCGCAGCGTCAACGAGCCCGCCGTTCGGTAGAACGGCGGAACTAATTACCTTACGTAGACGACGTTGTCGCGGCGCGGTTTTGCCTCGGGTAGCGTGTCCTCGGCGTAGCCAAGAATGCAGTTACCGACACCGCGCAGGTTGCCGTCGGCGGGCAGGCCCCAGCTGGCCAGCAGCTCCAGGCCCTCGGGCGAGTCAAAGACCTCATGCGCGCGGTGAATCCAGCACGAATCGACACCCAGTGCATAGGCGGCGTTGAGCAAGTTGCCCATGGCGAGCGAGCCGTCTTCCAGATGTGTGGGCACGCTGCGGTCAACCAGCACCACCACAACGGTCTTGGCGCCATAGAAGGGGTCGCTGTTGCTGTCCATGACCTGGGCGTTGAGCTGTGAGAGACGCTCGACGGTCGCGGGGTCGGTGACGGCGACAAACGTCACCGGCTGGCGGCCCATGCCGCTCGGTGCATATTGGCCGGCTTCGATAATCCGTGCAAGCTTTTCGGCCTCGACGGGACGATTGCTGTATTTGCGGCAGCTGCGGCGGTGAATGAGTGCTTCGATAGTCTCCATGGTGTCTCCTTGCGGTGGCGTTGCAGATGCCCCGTTCATACCCGTCGGGCTTAAACGATAGACGGTCAATTGCCCGGCCAAAAGGATAGATTCCAATTGGGAAAGTAGGCTTGCATAAAAGTACCTTCAGAATGTGACAAACAAATGGGATGGTTAAACGTTTTATCCCGTCTACCCTGCGGTTTTTTACCACTTGCCTAAATGATGCGCGCATAAGCTCTGATAAAGGTTTTACTAAAGGAGCACCAACGTTTATCAACGCGCCATGGTGGCGCCGGGCCAGGAGGTAACATCATGTTCCAGGCTGGAGATGTCGTCGAGACCGACTTCGAAGGATTTCTGAAGCTGCTGCGTTCCAAGACGCGCGCTTTCGTGTCGATCAACGATCACGAGTACTACATCACGCACACCGATGGCTATTGGCGTGTTCAGGATTGCGAGGCCCTCAACGATAAGGGCCACTTTACTGACTGCTCCGAGCTGGTCAACACGGTCTGCGAGGTCGTCGAACTGCCGTGGATCTGCGGCAAGAGCCTGCACGACAGCTTCTCGGGCGCCACGGTCTACGAGGCCGTCGCTGCCTAACAGCCAACAATCGATATTCTCTCGCAACCGCCGGCGCCGCCCCCGCGCCGGCGGTCTTTTTTGTCGATATGCTTATGTAGAGCCGACCATAAACAACGAGCTTATTGACGATAGTCAAAACTCGGACTAATGTAGAGATATAAATTGGTCAAAACTCGGACTATCGAATGGTGGGAGAGATGAATAGTGCAGTTAGCCTGGTCGATTTCGACCGGATGCTCAACGGGCTTGACCGTATCTATTCGGAGTTCGCACGCACCTGCGGTCTTTCGGACTGCGCCTACTGGATGCTCGTCGACACGAGTGCGGCGGGCGGAAGCGTTGCCGTGAGTCGGCTGACGAGTGAATGGTTCTACAGCAAACAGACCATCAATTCGGCGATTAAGACGCTTAGGGCGCGAGGGCTTGCGACGTTGGAGTTTGCCGAGGGTAGTCGTAAGAACAAGGTTGTGCGACTGACCGAAGAAGGCGTGCGGTTTGCCAAGCGCTACGCGTTACCGGCGCAAAAAGCCGAGCAACAGGCATTCGAAGCGCTCGAGCCGTGGGAACAGCGCGAGATCATGCGCCTGGTCGGTAAATTCTCCCATGTTCTGAACGAAGAGTGCGAGGCATTTAAACGGCAAGTGGCCGCCGAGAACGAGGCTGACGATAAGGGCGAGGGGGACACATGCGACTCTTAATGAGGTTTATGAGGCCGTACCGCGGTCTGATTGCGGTGACGCTGTTTGCGGTGCTGATAGATAACGTCGGTACGCTGTTGGTTCCCACGATGCTGGCGAACATGGTCAACACCGGTATTACCACGGGCGATGTCGACTATATTTTACGCAACGGCCTGTACATGCTTATCGCGACCGGCATGGCCAGCGGCGGCACGGTGTTGGGCTGCTATCTTTCGGCGCGCCTGGCCGCCAACGTGGCCTGCGATATCCGCAATGCCGTGTACGACAAGTCGCTCGAGCTGTCCGCCAGCGACTTTGAGCGCTTTGGCACGGGTTCGATGATCACGCGCTCGCTCAACGACATCAACGTGATTCAGCAAGCTGTCCTTCAGACGATTCAGTTGGTGCTGCCGGTGCCGTTCTTGGCCGTGGCAGGCATCATTTTTGCTTGGTTCATCGATCCCGCCATGGGCACGCTGCTGGGCGTGGTGGTTGCGATCGTGCTGGTGGCGGCGGTCTTTACGGTGGCTAACGCCGCGCCGATCTTTATGCGCCTGCAGAGCTTTATCGACCGCATGAACGTGGTGCTGCGCGAGAACATCGTGGGCGTGCGCGTCATCCGCGCATTTAACAAGGAGCGCCACGAGGAGCAGCGCCTGGACGAGGTGTTTAGCGATTACGCGGCCAACGCCATCAAGGTCAACCACCTGTTTGTGGGTCTCGACAGTTCCAGCTTCTTTTTGATGAACATCGCCGAGGTGGCGGTGCTGTGGGTGGGCGGCAACCGCGTGGGCGTCCATGCCATGCAAATCGGCAGCATCTCGGCCGTGCTGGAGTATGCGATCCTGATCCTGTTCTTTGTGATGATGGCGCAGATGGTGATTCTGACGCTTCCGCGCGCTGCGGCGTGCCTCAACCGTGCGCAGCAGGTGCTCGAAATCGAGCCGAGCATTGTGGACGGCAAGTGCACGCTGGACACGTGCGCGGCGGAGCCTGTTGATGGTGCCGACGCGGTGGCCGTGTTCGACCATATGTCGTTCCGTTTTGACGATGCCGACGAGGACACTCTGTGCAACCTGAGTTTTGCCTGCCGCCGCGGACAGACGACCGCGATCGTGGGCTCAACGGGCTCGGGCAAGTCAACGGTGGCCAAGCTCCTGCTTCGCTTCCACGATGCAACGAAGGGCGCCATTCGCCTGAACGGCATCGATCTGCACGACCTTTCGCAAGGTGAGATTCGCGGGCATATCGCTTACGTGCCGCAGAAGGCGTGGCTGTTCTCGGGCACCGTTGCAAGCAACCTGCGCTTTGGCAACGAAGGCGCGACTGAGGCTGACATGCTCCATGCGCTGGAGGTTGCCCAGAGCACCTTTGTGCTCGACCAGCCCCAGGGGCTCGATACGCCGGTGGCCCAGGGCGGCACGAACTTCTCGGGCGGCCAGCGCCAGCGCCTGGCCATTGCTCGCGCACTCATGAAGCGCGCCGATCTATATATCTTCGACGATAGTTTTTCGGCCCTGGACTTTAAGACTGATGCCGCCCTGCGCCATGCGTTACAAGATGAGACACGTGACGCAGCGGTGCTCATCATCGCGCAGCGCATCTCGACGATTTTGCACGCCGACCAGATTGTCGTGCTCAAGGACGGCGAGGTTGTGGGCTTGGGCACGCACGAGGAGCTTATGGAAACCTGCGAGGTGTACCGCGCCATCGCGGAATCGCAAATGAAGGGAGGTGAGTAGCATGGCCGAGGAGCTCAAGAAGCAGAGCGGCGGTGATGGCGCCGTTGCCGCGGGGCTGGTCGAGGAAACGGCTGCCGTGGTACCCGAGCTGGATGACGCCGCCAAGGCTGCAGCCGAGCGCGAGGCTCGCCGCCAAGCGCTCTACGAGGAAAACGAGCGCGCCGAGGACGAGCGCGCCCGCGCTGAGGCAGAGCGCATGCGCGATGTGGACGACGAGGACGAGGACGAGAAACCCCGCGACACCTGGGCGACGGTGCGCCGCCTGTGGAGCGAGGCTGCCGGCGACCATTGGCGCTTCTATATCGTGTTCGCGAGTATTGTGTTCTATGCCATCTTTAACACCGCTGCGCCGGCATATAGCGCCCGTGTGATCGATGAGCTGTGGGGCCACATTCAGGTGGCGTTTGCCAACGATACCACCTTCAACATCACCTGGGAGAACTGCGGCAGGACCATCTTCATCTACTTTATGATTTGGACGGCCGCTGCCTCGTTCTACGCGCTCCAGAGCTTTTTGATGTCGAGCGTGGCCGAACGCCTCAACCTGCGTCTACGCAACCGCATCGCACAAAAGCTCAACCGTCTGCCGCTTGCCTATTTTGACGCGCATCGTCCCGGCGAGGTCGTCAGCCGTGCGACCAACGACTTGGACAAGATGTCCGAGAGCATGCAGCGCGGCTTGCTGCAGCTTCTGGTGTCGATCGGTACCGTGGTGGGCGCCGTGAGCGTGATGTTCGTGTTTAGCGTGCCGCTCACGCTAGTCTTTTTGTTCTTTATGGCGCTGTCGCTGCTGGTGACCAAGGTGGTCTCGCGCCGCACACATGATGTGACCGGTGAGCGCCAGGAGTGGGTGTCAAAGATTACGAGCGCGGTTGAGGAGGGCTACTCGGGCCGTCTGGTGATTCGCGCGTTCAACCGTGAGCGCCAGAGTTCTGCCGAGGTGCATGAGGCCTCGAGGGAGCTAGCGCGCGTGAGTACCAAGGCCGACTTTATGATTAACGCCGTCGGCCCCGCGGTGCGCTTTATCGGCCGCCTGGCACAGATCGTGATTGCGATTGTGGGCTGCAGTATGCTGGTTGCCGGCCACATGACCGTCGGCGTGTTCCAGGCGTTCTTCCAGTTTATCTACGAGGCATCCGAGCCCATGACGCAGTTGTCGTTTACCTTCAACTCGCTGCAGAGCGCGCTGGCGAGTGCGGAGCGCGTGTTCGACCTGCTCGATGAACCCGAGATGGAGGCGGATCCGCAGCCGGGCGAGGCCGCCAGGCTGCCGGGTCGCGTTGAGGGCCGTGTCGCTTTTGAGCATGTACGCTTTGGCTACGCGCCCGACAAGCCGCTCATGCGCGACGTGTCGTTTACCGCCGAGCCGGGCCAGAAGATTGCCGTGGTGGGAACCACGGGCGCGGGCAAGACGACGCTCATCAACCTGCTCATGCGCTTCTACGAGATTGACGGCGGG
>CAJMPF010000010.1 GCA_905215195.1 uncultured bacterium
GGACAGATGGGGCCCGACCGCAAGGATGGGGCGCCATACCCTGATGGCCGACGCGACTTACCGCAGCTTGGGGTGGGTGCGGCGTCACCTGTTACCTAAAAAACTGTTAGATAATTAGAAATTGCTGTTATACCGCAAAGTGCATGGTCAACACATCCCTGAGCCCTCTATGAATTGCCGAAGGGACGCTGAAACGATGCTGAGCTAGTTGACGAGCCCCCTTCAAAAGGCCTCTCGAACTGCAGGCGCAGTAGGACATTGACACGTCAGCGACGACAACATCACCAAATTCAGGCTCCCGACGGGCGTGAAGGTCCATCTCAGCCCCCTGATCGATTGCTTCGGCAACATGCCCGTAGCCTGGTCGGTCGGGCCGCGCCCGGGCGCGGAGCTGGCCACCTCGAGCTTGCTAAAGGCCTGCGCTGCGAGGCCCGCGGGCGCCAGGACCCTGATCAACTCCGACCGGGGCGGACACCACCGCCGGCCGGGCTGGATCGAGATCTGCCGGGAGAACCGCGTGGCCGGGAGCATGTCCGCTAAGGACTGCAGCCCCGACAACTCGGTCTGTGAGGGCTTCTTCGGCAGGACGAAGAGCGAGTTCTTCCACAACAGAGACTGGACGAGTGTCACCGCGGAGCAGTTCATGGGGAGGTTCGAGGCCTACCTCGCGTACTATATGGAAGAGCGGATAAAGAAGTCCCTCGGGTGGCTCAGCCCGATGGAGTACCGCAGGAAGCTTGGATACGCCTAGGCGCGGTCCAAGAAATCGTCCGCACCCCCGTTAAGCCGTCAAACAGTCCCTATTTCACCGCAACTGCTTTTTGGGACCCATTTGTGCGGGGGAGTTGTGGAGTTGTGCAGGCAGACGAGGTTTTTCTGGAAATACGCACCCAATGCGCGTATAGTACCGATTGTTTTGTCGGCTCCTGCTGCGTCGAGTCCAAACCGCGAAATGCCATGAGCGGCGCGGATGCAGCCAGGAGGCACGAGGACAACCCGTCGTGGCCACGCCCCGTGCTTAAAACCCCAAGAAGGAGTGAACAATGGCAGAAGAGAAGTATGTGCCGCGTCTGAAGACCAAGTACAACAACGAGGTCAAGCAGCAGCTTCAGGACAAGTTCCAGTATGAGAACGTCATGATGATCCCCAAGTTTGAGAAGATCGTCGTGAACATGGGTGTCGGCGAGGCCGCTACCGATTCCAAGGCCATCGACGGTGCCGTGCGCGACCTGCGCGCCATCACCGGCCAGCAGCCGATGATCACCCGTGCCCGCAAGTCCATCGCTACCTTCCGCCTGCGCGCTGGTATGCCGATCGGCTGCAAGGTTACCCTGCGTGGCGACCGTATGTGGGAGTTCTTCGATCGTCTGACCTCCGTCGCGATTCCCCGTATCCGCGACTTCCGCGGCATCTCCGCCAAGAGCTTCGACGGCCGTGGTAACTTCTCCATGGGCGTCACCGAGCAGCTCATCTTCCCCGAGATCGACTTCGACTCCGTCGATCACCAGCGTGGTATGGACATCACTTTCGTGACCACCGCCAACACCGATGAGGAGGCCAAGGCCCTTCTGGACGCCTTCGGTTTCCCGTTCAAGAAATAGGTTCACCTGCCCTATAAGCGCCGTTCCCACAAGGGGGCGGCGTTTGGGGCGAACAATACTCTATGTGAGGAGGATATAAGTGGCTAAGACATCGATGATCGTCAAGTGCAATCGCAAGCAGAAGTTCTCTACTCGTGAGTACACGCGCTGCCAGCGCTGCGGCCGTCCGCACTCTGTGTACCGCAAGTTCGGCCTGTGCCGTGTCTGCTTCCGTGAGCTTGCACTCAAGGGCGAGCTTCCCGGCGTTAAGAAGGCCAGCTGGTAAGTCACTACCAGCGTTTCAAGCATCCGTTTGGAACAGGGAAAACGCGCTAAATAGGCTTTGCCGTTAAGGGCGGCGAAGAACCAAGAGCACGTGTTCATCAAGAACGAAGGAGAATCTGTATGAACCTTACAGACCCGATCGCAGATATGCTTACGCGCATCCGTAACGCTAACTCTGTGAACAAGGCCACGGTCTCCATGCCGAGCAGCAAGAAGCTCGTCGAGATCGCTCGTGTTCTGCACGAGGAGGGCTACATCGAGGGCTACGATGTCGAGGACACCGTTCCCCAGAAGACTCTGCACATCACGCTTAAGTATGGTCCCAAGAAGGCTAAGGTCATCAACGGCATCCGCCGCATTTCCAAGCCGGGCCTGCGTAAGTACACCGGCGTTGCCGACATGCCCCGCGTCCGCGGTGGCCTTGGTACCGCCATTATTTCCACCAGCCATGGCGTCATGACCGACCGCGATGCTCGCAAGCACAACGTCGGCGGCGAGATCATCGCTTACGTCTGGTAATTCGCTCGGTAGGTAGAAGGAAAGGAGATCACCGTGTCTCGTATCGGTAATAAGCCTGTCCAGATTCCCGCCGGAGTCGAAGTGGCAGTCAACGGCAACAACGTTGTCGTCAAGGGCCCCAAGGGCCAGCTCGAGCTCGATGTCTTTGAGAAGCTCGCTATCAACGTCGAGGACAACGTCCTCACCGTTTCCCGTCCCGACGACGAGCGTGAGACTCGTGCCCGCCACGGCCTCACCCGCGCCCTCATCCACAACATGGTTGTTGGCGTTTCCGAGGGCTTCGAGAAGAAGCTCGAGCTCGCCGGCGTCGGTTACCGCGTGCAGCAGAAGGGCAAGAACCTCGAGTTCTCCCTGGGCTTCTCGCACCCCGTGATCGTCGAGGCTCCCGAGGGCATCACCTTCGAGGTTCCCGACAACACCCACGTGAACGTCAAGGGTATCAACAAGCAGCAGGTCGGTCAGATCGCCGCTGAGATCCGCGGTCATCGTCCTCCCGAGCCTTACAAGGGCAAGGGTATCCACTATGTTGGCGAGCACATCCGCCGCAAGCTGGGTAAGGCCGCCAAGTAGTCGTAACCGACTCACTCGCATAAGACCAGCACCCCGTCAGGTGCTGGCAAGATCAACCTTTTTAGGAGTTTACGTATGAACAAGCATAAGGCGAAGCTGGAAGGCCTCAAGCGTCGTCAGCGTCGTGTTCGCGGCAAGGTCTCGGGTACCGCCGAGCGTCCGCGTCTTCGCGTGACCCGTACTAACGCCAACATCTATGCCCAGATCATCGATGACAGCAAGGGCTCCAGCCTGACGCTCGTCTCCGCCTCGACCCTCGAGGCCGAGTTCAAGGGCACCCACACCTCGAACAAGGAGGCTGCGGAGAAGGTCGGTCAGCTCGTTGGCAAGCGCGCCATCGAGGCCGGCATCACCAAGGTCGCCTTCGATCGCGGTGGCCGTATCTACCATGGCCGCGTCAAGGCCCTCGCCGACGGTGCTCGTGCCGCCGGTCTCGAGTTCTAGGAGGTATGTAGCACATGGCTCGTAATCAGAAGCAGCAGCGCGAGGCCTCCGAGTTCGAGGAGCGCGTCGTTTACATCAACCGCGTGTCGAAGACCGTCAAGGGTGGTCGTCGCATGAGCCTCGTCGCTCTCGTCGTCGTTGGCGACGGCAAGGGCAACGTCGGCGTTGGCATGGGCAAGTCCGCTGAGGTGCCCATGGCCATCTCCAAGGCATCTCTCGATGCCAAGAAGAACATGTTCCACGTGCCGGTGACCGAGCAGGGCACCATCCCGCACGAGGTTCTCGGCCACTTTGGTGCCGGCCGCATCATCATCAAGCCCGCTGTCGAGGGTACCGGCGTTATCGCCGGCGGCGCTGTGCGTCCCCTCTTTGAGCTTGCTGGCATCAAGAACGTCCTGTCCAAGTCCCTCGGTACCGACAACGGCCTCAACATCATCAAGGCTGCCGTCGAGGGCCTCAAGGAGCTCTCCAGTCCTGAGGACGTCGCGGCTCGCCGTGGCCTGACGGTCTCCGAGATGTTCGTCGGTAAGGAGAACTAAGCATGGCTGACACCATCAAGATCAAGCAGGTCCGCAGCACCAACGGTTGCAAGCAGGACCAGGTCCGTACTGTCCGTGCCCTCGGTCTCCACAGGATCCGCGAGGTTCGCGAGATTGCTGACAACGAGTCCGTCCGCGGCATGATCTTCAAGGTCAAGCACCTTGTCGAGATTGTAGAGGAGTAGCAAATGCAGCTTCACGATCTTACTCCCGCGCCCGGTTCCACCAAGAACCGCAAGCGCGTCGGCCGTGGCAATTCTTCGGGTCACGGCACCACTTCTGGCCGCGGCCAGAAGGGCCAGGGTTCCCGCTCTGGCGGCACCAAGGGTGCCGGCTTCGAGGGTGGCCAGACTCCGCTGGCTATGCGCCTGCCCAAGCTTCCGGGCTTCCGCAACCCCCGTCGTATCGAGTACACCGCCGTTAACGTTGAGCGTCTCGAGCGTAAGTTCGAGGACGGTGCTGTGATCGACGGTGCCGCTCTTAAGGCCGCTCGCATCACCAAGAGCGAGTTCGAGCCCGTCAAGGTGCTCGGCAATGGTGAGCTCACCAAGAAGTTCACGGTCAAGGTCGACAAGGTCAGCGCTTCTGCGCAGGCCAAGATCGAGGCCGCCGGCGGAAAGGTCGAGCTGCCGTGCTAAATGGTCTTAAGAATGCTTTCCGCATCAAAGAATTGCGCGAAAAGATTCTTTTTACCATAGCTATGCTCGTCGTGTACCGCATTGGTGCGCACGTTCCTGTGCCCGGCATTCCCTTCCAGGGGATGCTGGGCCTTTTCTCGACCGATAACAATTCGGTCGCCGCAGGTGCTATGGCCCTCCTGAATCTTTTCTCTGGCGGCGCGTTGAGCTATGTGTCGGTGTTTTCGCTGGGCATCATGCCTTACATCACCAGCTCGATCATCCTCCAGATGCTCCAGGCCGTCGTGCCTTCCCTGCATGAGCTTGCCCGCGAGGGCGAGGTCGGTCAGACCAAGATTACGCAGTATTCGCGTTACCTCACCCTGGCTCTGGCAATCCTCAACTCCGTGGGTTACCTCTTCCTCTTTAAGAGCTTCGGCATCAGCTTCAATGGCGCCGGCGCTCCCGAGATCATCTTCGACCTCATGATCGTCGGTACGCTCACCGCGGGCGCCATGCTGATCATGTGGATTGGTGAGCTCATCACCCAGCGCGGTATCGGCAATGGCATGTCGCTGATCATCTTCGCGAACATCATGGCCGGTCTGCCGCAGGCTATCTTCTCCAGCACCGAGGGCAATGCCGGTGGCATCATCACCATGGTGATCATCTGCGCCATCATCCTGCTGGTTATCCCGCTGATTGTTTTCCTTGAGCGCGGCCAGCGCCGCATCCCGGTCTCCTACGCTAAGCGCGTCGTGGGCCGTCGCATGATGGGTGGCCAGACCACCTACCTGCCCATCAAGGTCAACACCGCGGGTGTCGTGCCGATCATCTTCGCTTCGGCGCTGCTGTACTTCCCGGCTCAGATTGCCGTGTTCTTCCCCGGCATCGGCTGGATTCAGGCAGTTGCCTCCGCGCTTTCGACCGGTTGGCTCAACTGGGTGCTTAACGTTGTCCTCATCGTGTTCTTCGCGTACTTCTACACCTCCATGGTGTTCAACCCCGATGACACGGCCGATAACCTTAAGAAGCAGGGCGGCTTTATTCCGGGCGTGCGTCCGGGTAGGGCTACCGCGGCCTACATCAAGAACGCGCTCAACAAGATCACGCTTCCCAGCGCTGTCTTTTTGGCGCTCATCGCCATCGTGCCTTCGATCATCTTCTCCTTCACGGGTAACCATCTGATCCAGGCATTTGGCGGCACGTCCATCCTCATCATGGTCGGCGTCGTGCTCGACACGGTCGATAAGCTCGAAGGTCAGATCAAGATGTATGATTACGATGGATTCTTTAAATAGGCTAGAGGAGGATTGCTCATGAACCTCGTATTGCTTGGAGCTCCGGGTGCCGGTAAGGGCACCGTCGCACAGGAGCTCGTCGCCGAGTTTGGCGTCGCCCACATTTCCACGGGCGACCTGCTGCGTGCTGCCGTCAAGGGTGGCACCGAGCTTGGTATTCAGGCTAAGAAGTACATGGACGCTGGCGAGCTCGTTCCCGACCAGCTCGTGATCGACCTTGTCAAGGAGCGCCTTGCCGCCGATGACGCCCAGCAGGGCTTCATCCTCGACGGCTTCCCGCGCAACACCGCCCAGGCTGTGACGCTCGATTCCGAGCTCTCCGCCATGGGTCGCGAGATCGACTGCGCCCTTCTGGTCGATGTGGCCCCCGAGGTCATTATCGATCGTCTGTCTTCGCGTCGCACCTGCCGCGCATGCGGTTACACCGGCACCGCTGCCGATGCTACCTGCCCCAAGTGTGGCGGCGAGATGTATCAGCGCGACGACGACAAGCCCGAGACCATCAAGAACCGTCTCGACGTCTACGAGAAGTCCACGAGCCCGCTCGTCGACTACTATCGTGGCCAGGGTCTGCTCAAGTCGGTCAACGGTGACCAGGCTCGCGAGACCGTGTACGGGGATGTCAAAGAGGCTCTCGGTCTATGATCAAGATTAAGTCTGCAACGCAAATCGAGCAGATGAAGAAGGCAGGAGCGCTATCTAAGATGGCGCTCCGCCACGTTGGAGCCATGGTGCGCCCCGGCGTTTCCACCTTTGAGCTCGATCAGCTCGCGGAGCAGATTATCCGCATGCATGGCGGCACCCCGGCCTTTAAGGGTTACGGCGGGTTCCCGGGGACCATTTGCGCATCGATCAACGATGCCGTGGTCCACGGTATTCCCAACCCCGACATGATCCTGCGCGATGGCGATATCATCTCCATCGATACGGGAGCCGTTGTCGACGGTTGGGTCGGCGATAACGCTTGGACGTTTTTCGTCGGCACCCCCACGCCCGAAGCCAAGGCTTTGTGCGAGGTCACGCGCGATTGCCTTAAGGCTGCCATCGAGCAGGCTGTTCCCGGTAACCATATCGGGGACGTCGGTTATGCCGTTCAGTCCCTCGCCGAGTCTCACGGTTACGGTGTGCTTCGTGATTATGTAGGCCATGGCATTGGCCGCGTGATGCACGAGGACCCCAACGTTCCTAACTATGGAAAGAAGGGGAGGGGCGTTCGCCTCCAGGCCGGCATGGTCATTGCCATCGAGCCGATGGTTACGATGGGTTCCAACCATGTGAGCACGGGCTCCGACGGTTGGATTGTTACGACCAACGATCACCTGCCCGCCGCGCACTACGAGAACACCGTCGCCATTACCAATGACGGTCCGGTGATTCTCACCACGGATGCCCAAGGTGCTTGGTGCTCCCTCCAAGGCGGAGAAATGTAACAAGTTCCATTTAGTTGTGGAGCCATTACGAAGTTATTACGATGCGTGCATACGTGTTGTAGAATACTCAATCGCTGTCGTTTTCTAGAGAAAGATGATTGCTTGTGAAGAAGGAAGACGCAATTGAGCTCGAGGGTACGGTAAAGGAACCGTTGCCCAACGCCATGTTTAAGGTCGAGCTCGAGAACGGTCATTCGGTTCTGTGCAACATTTCTGGCAAGATCCGAATGAATTACATCCGTATTCTCCCCGGTGACAGGGTTGTCGTGGAGCTTTCCCCGTACGACCTGACCCGCGGCCGCATCACCTATCGCTACAAATAGCGGCACGCATACACGCACTCCATTTCCGACTGCAGGCTTAGCTCAACCTACGGTCGGATTGTGTGTGAAGACCAGCCATAGTTTTAAACGCCTGCGGCTGGGCGAGTAGATAGTAGGGAAGTAGTTTGAGCGCTACCGAAAGGAAGAACGATGAAGGTACGTCCTTCGGTCAAGAAGATGTGCGATAAGTGCAAAATCATTAGGCGCCATGGCAAGGTCCTCGTCATTTGCGAGAACCCCCGTCATAAGCAGCGTCAGGGTTAAGAGAGGAGACTACGTTGGCCCGTATTAATGGTGTCGACCTCCCGCGTGAGAAGCGCGTTGAGATCGGTCTGACCTACATTTACGGCATCGGCCGCACCACTGCGACGAAGATTTGCGTCGAGTGCAACGTTAACGTGGATACGCGCGTTAAGGACCTCACCGAGGATGAGGTTAACGCCATCCGCGATTATATCGATAAGAACCAGATCATGGTTGAGGGCGACCTCCGCCGTGAGCGCAACCAGAACGTCAAGCGCCTTATGGACATCGGCTGCAACCGCGGCCTTCGTCACCGCAAGGGCCTCCCGGTCCGCGGCCAGCGCACCCACACTAACGCTCGTACCCGCAAGGGCCCGAAGCGTCAGATCGGTGCTAAGAAGAAGAAATAAGGAGCGCTAGATAGATGGCTACTGCTAAGAAGAACGTTCGCGCTGCCCGTCTGAAGCGCGCGGACCGTAAGAACATTTCCGTGGGCCAGGCTCACATTCGTTCTACGTTCAACAACACGATCGTTTCGATCACCGATCCCCAGGGCAACGTCATTTCCTGGAAGTCGGCTGGCCAGGTGGGCTTCAAGGGCTCCCGTAAGTCCACGCCGTTCGCTGCCCAGATGGCTGCCGAAGCTGCTGCCAAGCAGGCCATGGAGCACGGTATGAAGAAGGTTTCCGTCTTCGTCAAGGGCCCCGGCTCCGGTCGTGAGACCGCCATCCGCTCCCTCCAGGCTGCTGGCCTCGAGGTCTCGAGCATCCAGGACAAGACCCCCATCCCGCACAACGGCTGCCGCCCCAAGAAGCGTCGCCGCGTGTAACTGAAAGGATCGTATCAATATGGCAATCGACAGGACTCCTGTTCTTAAGCGCTGCCGTCAGCTCGGGATCGATCCCGCTGAGCTCGGTTACAGCAGCAAGAAGGAATCTATCCGTCAGCCCAAGCGCCGTCGCAAGGAATCTGAGTACGGCATGCAGCTGCGCGAGAAGCAGAAGGTCAAGTTCATCTATGGCGTTCTGGAGAAGCAGTTCCACGGCTACTTCAACAAGGCCCGTAAGATGAACGGCGTCACCGGTGAGAACCTCATGATCATTCTTGAGTCTCGCCTCGACAACGTCGTCTTCCGTCTTGGCTTCGCCCGCACCCGCAAAGAGGCTCGTCAGTCCGTCCGTCACGGTCACTTCACCGTGAACGGCAAGCGCGTGGACATCCCGTCCTACCGCGTCAAGGCCGGCGACGTCGTCGCTGTCGGCGAGAAGTTCCGTGACCTCCTCCCCATCAAGGAGGCCCTGATTTCCTCCGAGCGCTTTGAGGTCCCTGGCTGGCTCGAGGTCGATATCGAGAAGCTGTCTGGTAACGTGCTCGCTCTGCCGACGCGTGAGCAGATCAGCGGTGATATCAACGAGCAGCTCATCGTCGAGCTCTACTCTAAGTAGTCCATCCGGGCTGCTGAGGCTGGAGGTAATACATGTCAGAATTCATTAGGCCTCAGGTTCAGGTCGAAGAGATCAACGAGACGTCTGCTCGTGTCTCCGTCGAGCCGCTCGAGCGTGGTTACGGCGATACGCTGGGTAACTCCCTTCGTCGCGTTCTTCTGTCCTCGCTCGAGGGTGCCGCCGTCGAGGCTATTCAGATCGATGGTGCGCAGCACGAGTTCATGACCATCCCTAACATGGTCGAGGATGTCACCGACATCGTCCTGAATGTCAAGGGTCTTGTCTTCAGGGCTCTCGGCACGACCGACGAGGCGACCGCCACCATCTCGGTTGACGGCCCCTGCGAGGTCACCGGTGCGGACTTCTTTATTCCGTCCGAGTTTGAGCTGGTCAACCCCGAGCAGCACATTGCTACGCTCACCGAGGGTGGCCATCTCACCATGAGCATGCGCATCGGCTATGGCCGCGGCTATGTTTCTGGCGAGGCCAACAAGCGCGACAACGATCCCATCGGTGTGATCAACGTCGACTCGCTGTACTCGCCGGTTTCCCGTTGCGCCAAGCTCGTTGAGGCTTGCCGTGTCGGTCAGCACACCGACTACGACCGCCTTGTCCTCGAGATCGAGACCAACGGCTCCATCGCCCCGCGCGACGCCGTGGTCCAGGCTGCCAATATCATCAACCAGCATATGGCCGCCTTTATGAACCTTGCCGAGACCCCCGAGGTCGAGGAGGAGGCTTCGATCTTCGCTCCTGAGGTCACCAACGACAACGCCGAGCTGGACAAGCAGATCGAGGATCTGGACCTTTCCGTCCGTTCCTACAACTGCCTTAAGCGCGCCAGCATTCACTCGGTCCGTCAGCTCGTTGAGTTCTCGGAGAACGATCTGCTCAACATCCGTAACTTCGGTGTTAAGTCGATCGAGGAAGTGAAGGACAAGCTTGAGTCCATGGGCCTGAGCCTGAAGGCTTAATGCTTCGCATATTTGAGGAGAAACTAGACCATGCGTCACAACGTTAAGAAGGGCCTGAAGCTCGGCACCGATGCGAGCCACACCAAGGCCATGAAGAAGAGCCTTGCTAAGGCCCTCTTCGAGAACGACCGCATCAAGACCACCGAGACCCGCGCCAAGGCGCTGCGTTCGGTCGTCGATCCGATCATCACTTGGGCCAAGAAGGGCGACCTGCACTCTCGTCGTCTGGCTATCGCCAAGCTCGGCGATAAGCAGCTCGTTGCCGAGATCTTCGACAAGGCTGCCCAGGGCATGTGGCAGGACCGCAACGGCGGTTACACCCGCATCATGAAGCTCGGTAACCGTAAGGGCGACAACGCTCCTATCGTTATCATGGAGCTCGTCACCGAGCCTTGTACGCCTAAGGCCAAGAAGGCTGCTCCGGCCCCCAAGAAGGCCGCTGCTCCCAAGAAGGTCGAGGCTGTCGAGGAGGCTCCTGCTGAGGAGACCGCTGAGTAGACATTCCGTCTGCATAGGCTATATTCGAGGGGTACGTTCGCGTACCCCTCTTTTTTTGTCGAAATGCCATTGCCTGTTTGTTGGGAGCGCCCATGACCGCGCCGTCTGATTTCAATTCGATCCCCGAGCTCGACGCCACGCTCGTTTTCCGCGTTGCCTACGATGGCTCGTCCTACAGCGGCTTTGCCGAGCAGCCCGGTCAGACGACGGTTGCGGGCGAGTTGCGCCGCGCTATCGAGACGCTCCTGCGCCGCCCGATCGACCTGACGTGTGCGGGGCGTACCGATGCCGGCGTGCATGCGGTGGCACAGTTCATCAGCGTGCCCGTAACGGACGCTGAGTTGGCTTTGACGCGCCGTAGGTGGCTGAGGGCTATGGATGCCCTCCTGCCCAAAGATATCGCCATAAACGAGGTCTACAAGGCCCGTAAAGGCTTTTCTGCACGCTTTGATGCGCGTTCCCGTACGTATACGTACCGTATTGCCGATCGCGACGCGCGCCCTGTGCTTTCGCGCGGTGCGGTGTGGTGGCACCGCTACCCATTGGATGTTGAGGCTATGTCTGCTGCCTGTCCCGCGCTGCTGGGCGAGCAGGACTTCAAGAGCTTTTGCAAGGTGGCGTCTGCCGTTGGCAAGCCCACGCATCGCTGCGTGATGCGTGCCGAGTTTGGCCATGAGGTTGCGTTTGGCGAGGACATCCTGACGTTTACCATCGAGGGCAATGCGTTTCTGCATTCGATGGTCCGTACGATCGTGGGCACGCTTGTCGAGATTGGCATGCATCGCCGTGAACCCGAGTGGATGCGCGAGGTCATCGATGCTTGCGACCGTACCGCTGCGGGCCCCACGGCTCCTGCCTGCGGCCTTACGTTTATGGGCGTGGATTACGATCCCGCCGAGCTCGTCGTGCTCGACTAGGGGAGGGCTCGACGCGTCGTGCGTCGACACCCGTCATCTGTGGGCTGCGCGTGTTCAACATCTGTTCTTGGCGTGCAATACAACCGGTGTCTCATTGCTTTTATTGCTGGGGTGTACCATGAACCACGGTTTGATTCATTGCTGTCGAGAGGACGGATAACTTGGTTCGACGTGGCTCGCATCCGCGACTTTCGGTGATCCTTGTGGTAGAAGGTTCGCCCAGCTATGCGATGCGTGCGCTCGAGAGTATCCAGAACCAAGACCTCTTCGATTTGCAGATTGTCGTTGTCTGCCGCGATGCTGCGCCCGGTGTGCGCCATTCGCTTCAAGTTGCTGCCGACAGGGACATTCATATTGATTTGATTGACGTCGAGGACGCGAAGCGCGGTGCTTGTCTTCGTGCTGGTTTTGCTGCCTCGCGCGGCTCTCAAATCATCGCTATGAACGCCGATGAGTGGTTTGCTCCGCAGTCCCTTCCCAAGATGGTCGATATCGCGTGCGATACTGCGGCAGACATAGTGTTTCCCACGGTGTCGCTCGACCGCTATGATGCACATCGAGAGCGCCATTCGCGCGTCTTGGATGCTACTCATATTTCCATTGATAGCAAATCTTCGATGGTGACCGGGCTGCCCCAGTTGATTTTAGGCGGCTTGGTTGCTCAAGTCTCTGGCGTGATGTATAGCCGTCCGCTGTTTGAGGCATGCCTGTCGCACGGCAAGGCGTACCGTACGGTTGAGTTTATGGCATATGCGCTCTCGCAGGCACGATGCGTGTCCGGCTGCGGCGATGCTTGTTTCCACGCGGCGGCACCTAAGCTTACAGATGCCTTTGATCCCACCATGTATGCTAAGGTATCCGATGACACCCGAGCGCTCGACGAGCTTGCGGACTCACTCTCGGAGGCAGATAGCGGTGGTCGGCTCAAGCTGGCAAGCCAAAAGTTCTACTTTGCCGGACTGGTCGCCTGCATCGAGAATTTGTGTCTGAGCCCGCATGGGGTGTCGTCAATCGAGCGTTCCGCCCGCATGCGTGATATGCTCGAGGCGCCTCGAACCCGTCAGATGGTCGCCGCGCTCAAGGATAACCATCGGGGGCTCGGTCTGTTGTTTGGGCCGATCGCCAGCGCCAAGCCCGCGCGCTGCGTGATGTGTACGCATCTGGCAGCTTTTCTTAATCGGACGGGCGCAAAAACCGCCTAAACGGCTCATCTCGAAACAAATTTGCATAGAATTGTTTCGAAATCCGTTCTTATACACAAAAGCCTTCAAATAGCGTTAAACTATTCAATCACTGATTGATTGTCTCCGCCATCTTTTGGAGAGAGGGTTTATATGGCTAAAAAACGCAATGGGCGCCAGGATGCCATTAGAGATATTGTGCGCAATAAGGACGTCCGCACGCAGCGCGTGCTGGTCGATGAGCTCCGCGCTATGGGCTTTGATTGCACGCAGGCGACTGTCTCTCGCGATATTGCCGATATGGGGCTGCGTAAGCTCCCTGAGGGCATCTATGTTCTGGCAGAGGACCTGCACCTGCAGCGTATGGTTTCCGAGCTCGTAACGGGCGTTCTGCGCACCGATAATCTGGTTATGATCAAGGCTCAGCCTGGTACGGCTTCTGGTATTGCCGCAGCGGTCGATGCCGCGGAGCTGCCCGACGTGCTTGGCTCGCTTGCCGGCAACGATACGATTTTGGTTATTGCCCAGACGGCCGAGGACGGCGAGCGTCTTGAGGCGCTGATCAATAAGCTGAGCAATTCTCGCAAGTAGGCGTGCGGGTCGTGCGCTCGGCACTGTGTGCGTGACATAGTGGCTTGTAAGGGGGTATCGACGTTGGTCGGTACCCCCTTTTTGTTTGCCGGTATAAAGACCGCCCATCAGGTCGCTTTAAACTAAAAAGGCCCCCGAGCAGTTTAATAAGCTGCTCGGGGGCCTTGTTGCTTATGGCCGGATGATTTCTAGCCGACCGTATCGTCAGGCGTGGGCGAGGGGTCGGGAGTGGGTGTAGGCGTAGGCGTAGGCGTAGGCGTGCCGCCATCGCCGCCGGTCGAACCACCAGTGGAGCCGCCCGTCGAGCCACCGGTCGTACCGGTGCCGCCGGTGGTGTCGCCGCCCGTGGTCTCGGTGGTCGTGGTCGTCGTGGTAGTCGTTGTGGTGGTTTCCTCTTTGTCCTCGTTCTCGTCTTTGTCGTCGTTCTCCGTCTTCTTGGAGTTGTTGGTGCCGTAGAACTTCCAGACGCTGTTGTTCTTGTAGGTGGGCGCCGTTCCGGTCGCAAACTCCTCGCGCTCGGTACCGGTCAGAACGGTGTTCATAAACCGCTTAAAGACAGGCAGGTTGGTGCTGTCGCCCAGCAGGTCCGAACCGTACTTTTGGATGGGAATCTCGCCTGCGGAATAACCGGTCCACAGGGCGCATGCCAGCTGCGGCGTGAAGCCGCAGAACCACAGGTTGGTGGTGTTGTCGGTGGTGCCCGTCTTGCCGGCATAGGGCTGGTTGACGCTCAGGGCGCCAGCAGCACCCGTACCGCCGCCCTGCATGACGCCGGACAGAACATCGGTGACCGCGGCGGCCTCGCCCTCGGTAAGCACCTGTGAGGGATTGTCGGTGTGCTGGTACAGAACCGAGCTGGTACGCGAGTCGATCTCGGTAATGGCGATGGGCTGACGGTAGTAGCCACCGTTGGCAAACGTTGCGTAGGCCGATGCCATCTCGAGTGGTGAGATACACCCGGTGCCGAGGGTCATGACGGGAACGTCCTCGATGTTGTCCTTGGCGGGGTCGATGCCGAGCTTTTTGACGAGCGAGATGATCTTGCTGTTGCCGACGGCTTCCGCCACCTGGATGTAGCCGGTGTTGGAGGAGTATGCCGTCGCCTGCTTAAGCGTGATGTTGCCATAGCTCTGGTTGCCGTAGTTTTGCACCTCGGTCGTGGTGCCCTTGGCCTTGAGCGGCGAGTTGCAGTTGAGGGTGACGTTGGGGTTCATGCCGTTTTGGATGGCAGTTGCCAGTGTAAAGGCCTTGAAGGTGGAGCCGACGGGACGCTTGGCCGTGGCATGGTTTACGTGGTTCTCGTCGGCGTTGTAGTCGTAGCCGCCCACCATGCACTTGATGTAGCCGGTCTTGGGGTCAACGACGACCATGCCCATGTCCAGGCCGTCGAGCGAAAGCGTGTCGAGCTGCGAGCGCACGGCCTCCTCGGCCACCTGCTGCATCGTGGGGTCGATGGTGGTCTTGACGGTCAGGCCGCCCTTAAAGAGCACGTCGGTCGAGAACTCCTGTTCCAGCAGCTGCTTAACATAGGCGACAAAGTAGGGCTGCGAGTATACGTCGACGCCGCTGCCCGAAATCTCGGTCACGTTGAGGGCGATGGGCTCGGCCTGTGCGGCATCGTGCTCCTCCTGCGTAATGTGGCCCAGACGCAACATGTTGTCGAGGACCTTGTTGCGACGGGATAGCGCCAGGTCGGGGTTGACCGTGGGGTCGTACTGCGAGGGCGAGTTGGGAAGGCCGATGAGCAGCGCGGCCTCGCTCAGGGTGAGGTCGGCGGCGGTTTTGGACAGATAGGTCTCAGCGGCGGCCTCGATGCCATATGCTCCATGGCCGTAGTAGATGGTGTTGAGGTACATCATGAGGATCTCGTCTTTGGAGTACATGTCCTCCATCTTGACGGCGATGTAGGCCTCGCGCACCTTACGCTCGATGGTCGAGTCGAACTGCTCCTCCTGCAGGATGGTGTTGCGCACCAGCTGCTGGGTGATAGTCGAGGCGCCTTCGTGCCCGCCGCCGAGGGTTGCCACCGCAGCACGCGCGATACCCCACAGGTCGATACCGCCGTGCTCGTAGAAGCGCTCGTCCTCGACGTCAACGGTGCCCTGCAGCACGTAGGGGGAGACCTCGTCCTTGGTGATGGACTTGCGGTTTTGCGTGTAGAAGCTTGCGATCTTGTTGCCGTTGCAGTCGACGATCTCGGTGGGCTCGCTCACCAGATACGCGTTGGCGTCGGTGTAGTCGGGCAGATCGGACAGCCAGCGGTTGACGTTGCCGACCATGCCGATGCCAAATGCCACGCCCGCGATAAGCAAAAAGCCCAAAAACGAGAGCAGGATTATGGGCAGGGCATGCGTCTTTGAACGGCTGCGTCCCTGTCGTTGGCGAGGACCCATATATTGACCTCCAGGTATGTCGTGCCGGACGGTGGATGTGCCGTCTGGGCAGGATGGACATAAGTTATTACACGATAAACCAAACGGGGCGCGCGAGGCCTCGTGTATGCTGGAAGACGGCATTTTTCAGAGTGAATGCATACCTTGGTAAGGAGTTTGTCGATGGCGATTCGGGCGATGGGGCCGAGCGGACAACACAAGACTGGATTGGATGCTGCCGGTGCGGCGCTGCCCGAGCTGCTGGCGCCGGCGGGCGGGCTCGACCAGATGTTTGCGGCCATCGCCGCGGGCGCCGATGCCATCTATGCGGGGTTGGGCGGCTTTAACGCCCGTGTGAGTGCGCACGGTTTTACCGACGACGAGTTTGCGCGCGGCTGCGCCGTGGCGCATGCCCATGGCGTGCGTGTGTACGTGACGCTCAACGTGTTCGTGTTTGACGATGAGTTGTCCGACGCGGTGGCGTTGGGAGCTCATGCACTGGAGCTGGGCGCCGATGCTCTGATTGTCGCCGATGCCGGGCTGGCCTGCGCGCTGCGCGCGGCGATTCCCGGGGTCGAGATTCACCTGTCCACGCAGGCGGGCGTTCATAGCGAAGGCGCCGTGCGACTTGCCGCCGATGAGCTGGGGGTCGAGCGCGTGACGACGGCACGCGAGCTGACGGTCGACGAGATTGCGGCGCTATGTGCCACGGGCGTGCCCATCGAGGTATTCTGCCACGGTGCGATTTGCATCGGCTATTCGGGGGCGTGCGAGTTCTCGGCCCTGCGGCGTGGGCGCTCGGCGATGCGCGGCG
>CAJMPF010000011.1 GCA_905215195.1 uncultured bacterium
GGATCGCATCAAACTCGCAGCGGGTGGTGCACAGGCCGCAGCCGATGCACTTGTTGGGGTCGACGATCGAGGCGCCGCAGCCCAGGCAGCGGGCGGTCTCGGCGCGCACCTGCTCCTCGGTAAAGGTCTCAACATACTCGCTAAACGGCGCAGCCTTCTCGCGTTCGCGGTCCACATGCGCAACCTCGCGGCTCGCGTTGTCGTAGCTCTCGAGCACAACGTCGTCGCGGTCGAGCGCGGTGTAGCGGCGCTGGTTGCGGCCGATGGTGAGCGTGGAGCCCGGCTGCACAAAGCGATGGATGGACACCGCGGCCTCGTGGCCGGCGGCGATAGCGTCGATGGCAAAGCTGGGGCCGGTGTAGACGTCGCCGCCCACAAAGATGTCTGGCTCGGCGGTCTGGTAGGTCTGGGGATCGGCAAGGGCACCCTGGCCACGGCCAAGCTCCACCTTGGAACCAGCCAGCAGGTCGCCCCACACAATGGACTGGCCAATCGACATGACGACACGGTCGGCGTCGACACGGCGCAGATCGTTCTCGTCGTACTCGGGCGCAAAACGGCCCTCGTCGTCAAAGACACGCGTGCAGCGCTTGAAGGTGATACCGCACACACGACCGGCCTCGTCCAGGTGAACCTCCTTGGGGCCCCAGCCGCAGCTGATGTGAGCGCCGTCCTCAACGGCCTCGCGACGTTCTTCCTCGCTGGCGGGCATCTGGGCCTCGCTCTCCAGGCAGAACATCTCAACGTGCTCGGAACCCAGACGGCAGGCGTTGCGCGCGACATCGATAGCCACGTTACCACCGCCCACCACGATGGTACGGCCGGGCAGCGCGTCGATCTTGCCACTGTTGACCTCGCGCAAAAAGTCGACGGCCACGGTCACGTCCTCGGCATCCTCACCCGGAATACCGGCAAGGCGGCCGCCTTGGCAGCCAATGGCAACGTAGAAGGCCTTAAAGCCCTGCGCGCGCAGCTCGTCGAGCGTCACGTCGCGACCGACTTCCACGCCATAGCGGAACTCGGCACCCATCAGGCGAATGATCTCGACCTCGGCCTCGATAACATCCTTCTGCAGCTTAAAGCTGGGAATGCCGTAGGTGAGCATGCCGCCCGGGCGCTCGTTTTTCTCGAACACGACAGGTTTGTAGCCCTTCTCGGCCAGGTAGAAAGCGCAGGACAGGCCGGCCGGACCGGCACCGATGATGGCGATCTTCTGGTCGAAGCCGCCGGCACGCGTCGGGGTCACCACGGGCGGGACGTAGCGGGTCGCGGCATCCAGATCGCGCTGGGCGATGAACTTCTTGACCTCGTCGATAGCCACGGCGGCATCCACACGGCCGCGGGTGCAGGCATCCTCACAGCGGCGGTTGCACACACGGCCGCAGATAGCGGGCAGCGGGTTCTCGCGCTTAATGAGTGCTAGGGCCTCGTCATAGCGACCCTGAGCCGCGAGCTTCAAATAGCCCTGAACGGCAACGTGCGCGGGGCAGGCCGTCTTGCAGGGAGCGGTGCCGGACTCATGCGTCTCGATACGGTTGTCGTTGCGGTAGTTGGGCGACCACTTGGTGTGATCCCATTTGGTGGCGTCGGGCAGCTCCTGGCGCGGATACTCAGGCACCTGTCCGCCGGCCTTTTTGCTGCAGAGCTTCTGGCCGAGCTTGGCGGCGCCGGCCGGGCACACCTCAACGCAGCGACCGCAGGCAACGCACTTGTCCTTCTCGACCTTGGCGACATAGGCCGAGCGCGACAGGTTGGGCGTGTTGAACAGCTGAGAGGTGCGCAGGGCATAACACACGTTGACGTTGCAGTTGCAGATAGCGAAGATCTTGTTCTCGCCGTCGATATTGGTGATCTGGTGCACAAAGCCGTTGTCCTCGGCCTGGCGCAGGATGTCGTAGACCTCGTCGCGCGTCACGTAATGGCCGCGGTCGGTCTCAACCACATAGTCGGCCATATCGCCCACGGCAATGCACCAGTCGGCGGGGTCGTCGGCGCAGCCCTCACCCATCACGCGACGGCTCGCGCGACAACTGCAGGTGCTAGCGGCATATTTGCCATCGTATTTGTCGAGCCAATGCTCGATATGCTCGATCGGCACCGAGGTGCTCGCGGCGTCGATAGCCTTCTCGACCGGAATGACATGCATGCCGATGCCGGCGCCACCGGGCGGCACCATCGGCGTAGCCTTGGACAGCGGTCCCTTGGACGCCTGCTCAAAGAACTTGGCATAGACCGGGTGCTCCTCGAGCTGGCTCACGCGCATGTTGAGGAACTCGGCGGAACCCGGCACCAGCATGGGCAGCACCCACTGCTTGGCGCGCTCGGGGTTTTCCCAGTTGTACTCGAGTAGGCCCGTGTAGCTCATGTCGTCGAGCATCTTCTCGATATCGGCCTCGGGCATGCCGGTGAGCTTGACCATCTCGGGCAGCGTATAGGGACGGCGCATCTTCATCTTGCAGAGCACTTCGGCCTGCTCGTCGGTTGCGGCCTCGGCAAACGACCAGTACTCGTAGCCCAGCAGCTCGTCGCGGTGCAACAGACGGTTGGTGCAGTGCTCGCACAGTTTGACGATGGCCTCGCGCGGATGCTCCGGTATCGGCGGCACGAACTCCGCGCCGATATCGGGCTCGGTATAGCTAATCCCCGGTCCGTTGAGAATCATGGTTGTCCCTTCTCTTGCCACAGCCCGGCGAGACCGCGGCGCCCCTCTTTTTTTGCAGGCCGGGCATGCCCCATGCCGTTCACCCGCCATTAGTTGACATTGTGTCAAAAATAGTATTGACGAACCGTCAACAATATTCAAGACTGTTAGGCGAACGGTCAGGCAAAAGAGGATGAAAGGCGGCAAAAACATGGGCAACAACACAACAGATACCTCTGTGGTCGATGCCGTTCCCGCATCCGATAGCGCGGCAAAGCGCCTGACGGGCGACGAACGCCGTCGCAAGATCCTCGATGCCGTACGTACCGTAAGCTCCGAGCTGGGCGTGTCCCACCTATCGGTATCGGCCGTGACCAAGCGAGCCGGCTGCACGCGTTCATTGTTCTACCACTACTTCGCCGACATGGACGCCGCCGTCACCGCTGTTATGGACGAGGCGATCGACGGCTTTATCTCCGAACTCGAGCGGTGGAACGCCGACCGCACCGTCGGTGATATCGAGGGCGCGCTCGACACCGTCGCCCCGCTCTTTAAGCGCCTGGTCGCCAGCGGCCACGAGCTGCCGAGCACGCTTACCTCGAGCAGCGGCGCGCTCTACGGCGGCTTTTTGCACAACGTGGTCCAGCGCGTGGCGCAGTATATCTGCGACACCACCGTAGTGGATTTTGTCGCCCATCATGAACTACGCATCGACCATGTCTACGAGACGTTCTACACCCTCATCATGGGCCTTTTGATGTATATCCGCACGCACCCCGATGTGCCCGACGAAACGGTCAAGGAAATCATCGCCTCGACACTCCACATCGAGGGCTATACCGCCAAGTATCCGGAGCGCAAGCCCCAGAACTGACGACATTTGGCCAAACTGCCCGCGATCAGAAGAGGGGCCGCGGGCGTGTGAAAGGAGAGCAGCATGCTGTTCGATGTTTGGGGTAGCGATACCCTTATCCACTGGGCCGGCTGGGCCATGGTCTTTATTGCCTCATCGTGCTCAACGAAGTCGGCCGCCGCACCAAGCTGGGCGCGGCAATCATCTTTGGCGTGGCTCCGCTGGCCATGACCATCTACTGCGTCGCCATCGCCGTGGGCGTTTCGCAGGGCGCCGAGTGGGCGCTCACCAACCCCACCCATGTGTACCAGAACAGCTGGTTCCACTACGCCAAGGTATACGCGGCGCTCGCCGGTTGCTGGGGCTTCATTGCCATTAAGTACCAGTGGGGAAAGATCGGCAAGGCGCATTGGTTCCGCGCATGGCCGTTTGTGATCGTCGCCATCAACATCATGATCGCCGTCGTATCCGACTTTGAGAGCGCCTATCACTTCTTTGTCCTGGGCGAGTCCACCTGGGTCACCTCCGAAGGTGCTACGCAGCTGGCCGGCTGGAACAACGTGTTCAACGGCATCGCCGGTATCATCAACATCTTCTGCATGACCGGTTGGTGGAGCGTCTACGCCTCCGAGGATCAGACCGATATGCTGTGGCCCGACATGACCTGGGTCTACATCATCGCCTACGATATCTGGAACTTCTGCTACACCTACAACTGCCTGCCCACCCACTCCTGGTTCTGCGGTTTTGCGCTGCTGCTGGCGCCCACCGTCGCCGCCTTTATCTGGAACAAGGGCGGGTGGATCCAGAACCGCGCCTTTACGCTGGCTATTTGGTGCATGTTTGCCCAGGTATTCCCCTACTTCCAGGAGGAGTCCATCTTTGTGACCCACTCCACGCTCGACCCCGGCGCCGCTACCGCGGTCTCGATCGCCGCACTGGTCGCCAACGTCGCCGCGATCATCTACATCGCCTACCGCGCCAAGAAGCTCGGCCGCAATCCCTACAAGCAAGATGTCTTTGAGGGCACCAGCGATTGGGAGAAGGCTACCGCTCGCCGCGCCAAGGTGGATTACGCACACGCCGAGTAACATGTTGGTCGCTGTTGGCACCTGGGCATAGGCCCGCCTGCCAGATTTTCAATCCAATGTCTCGCAGAGCCCCCGGAAAGCGTTTCACTCGCTTTCCGGGGGCTTTTGTCGTTGCGTCTCTAATCATCATCTATTCAAAAACACGCGCACATATAAAATCGGATTTCGAATCATGCGGCGGCTCTATGGGGTCCCGTTTTTGGGTACAGTGTTGTCCCGATATTGAGCTTGGGGGATGTATGAATGATGAGACGATGGGCCAAGAGGATGCGGCCCAAGATGCAGAAGCGTGTGCCGAAGCCCTGGAGAGCCTAGACCGGATTTCACTTGATGAGATTGCGTTTGACGATTCGGGCGTTGATGTGCAGGATGAGTCGGAAGCCGAGGCGCAGTCCGATGATCAGGATGCAGACGACGTTGAGCCTGCCGAAGATGAGGCAGATCACGAAGACACCGAATGCGAGGCCGACGACCAGCCCGAATCCGACACGAGCGAGGAAACCATCTTGCTCGACAGCTTGCCGGCCGAAGATTCGCTGACCCGCGAGCTTCCCGGCCTGGGCTCCGCTCCTGCCGTGGACGAGACCATCGCCATGGGCGATATTCCCCTGCCGTCCGTTCCCTCGGCACGCGAGGCCGAGGTCCGCCATCGCAAGATGTCGCCCAAGCGCCGCAATCTGATGGTCGCCGGTGTCGTGGCCGTCGCGCTCGTCGCCGGCGGTGCAGGCTATGCTGCCTGGAACGATATCAGCAAGAGCAGGCTGCCGCTGTCGCCGCCAATGCCCACACGATGATGTCGGTGCAGATTGGCGCGCATGCCGCGGGCCTCGACTGTTCCACTGGCTCCAAGATTCCCGTACAGGTGAGCGGTCAGGATTCTGACGGCTCCTCCGTGAGCGAAACGCTCTATGTTGACGAGCACGGCCGCGGCATCAAACTGCTGCCCGGCGATTACACGCTCTCCATCGCTGCCTCCCCCATCGCGGCCGACGGCACCATCTATACCGTCCCGACCACCAAGACGCAGGTCACCGTTAAGAGCGATGGACAGGATTTAAGTGCCCAGGCCACCTTTAAGCTCAAGGTGCCTTCGGCCGACACGGTGACTGACGACCAGATCGATGCCGCCGCCAAGTATGCCGAGGAGGGCGGTGCGAGCTCCGCCGCGGCTGCCAAAGTGCTCCAGCAGGCAGCAACCGCGCGGCGCGACGCCGCCGTCAATGCCGTGAGCGCGCAAAAGGCACAGGCGTCCCGTGATGCTGACGCTCGCCACAAGGCAACCGACCTCTACCAGCTCGATATTCCCGTCGAGTGGTACGGCAAGGTCGCAACTTGGCAAAACGGAAGCACGCTATGCATCTATCTGGGCGACGACGCCAATACGCCGCTCGTGACGCTCGTCGCGGTGCGCGAGGGCGAGAGCTTTACGCCCGATGAAGGCGATACGGTTTTGGGCGCGGCCAATCTAGGCAACGGTTATACCGTCTACGCCAGCGGCCCCGTCTATCCGTACGTGGTGCCCCAGACCATCAACGGACAGACGCAGAACCCCGTGTCAACCTACCCCATGGACACGGCCATTGAGCTTGTCGAGCTTACGACCGGCAACCGCTATACCTATAGCCAGATCAAGAACGTGCTGGTCGGCAAAGACGGCAAGGCCGACGCCGCCGCCAAACTCGAGACCGACTACCTCGCCCAGATTCTGATGCCGAGTATCAAAGCCCAGGACTAGCCTGGCGCAGCAAGGTGCTCCCCAACCGTGATGAGGGAGCCAGGAGGTCCTGACCCCACAGGTCCATAGATGATTAGGCAAGGAGCCACTTCCATGCGGGCATAACGTGTACCACACCGTGCTCGCATGAAATATCGGTCTGTTCATCCATGGTAACGATTGCCGACTCGCCAAGATCGAACTGGGCCATCGAGGCATCAAGCGCGGCAATTTCGCGCTCGCGCGTTTTCTCACGTGCCATATCCGCACTCACCTGAATCAGGCTATAAGCCCGCATGAGAAGCGCGTCCCCAGCCACAAAGTCCACCTCATGGCTTTTGCTCTTCTCTTTGATCAGCAGGCGGCAGACCGAGCCGGTCCTCACCGCGGGAGTCTTTCTTCTTAGCGCATTGAACACTGCGGTCTCGAGCCTCTGGCCCTGGTCCAATGCTGATGCGGGAGAGAATGCTCCAAACATCGCAGGGTCGACAGCGTAGACCTTAGACGCAGACCGCATGTTATTTGCCAGTGAACGCGTGAACTCCGGCACAGAAAATAACAGGTAGGCGTCCTCATAATACTCAAGTAAATCGCTGAGCGAATTACGACTGACGGGTATCTGTCTGCTCTTGAACTCGTTGTACACTTTGTTCACTGACAGCTCTCGTCCCGAAGATGCCATACACCGCGTCAAGAACAGCGATGCCAGGCGAGGGTTCTTGACGTCGTAACGCTCAACGACGTCCATAGCGACCGTTCGCGAAGCATATTCCTGTAGCAGCTGAATCGCGTCTGTGGGCGTCTGCTCAAGTGTCGCGATGAATCCCCCTTGTTCAAGATACCCGATCAGATGATGTCGAAGCAGCGCTGCATCGCTCGGGGAAAAGGTCGCATCTGGCTCGAGAACGCTCCCCGTCTTATATCGAACGTA
Source organism: uncultured bacterium (assembly GCA_905215195.1). Classification (GTDB taxonomy): domain Bacteria; phylum Actinomycetota; class Coriobacteriia; order Coriobacteriales; family Coriobacteriaceae; genus Collinsella. The sequence goes on from CAJMPF010000011.1 coordinate 7,231, forward strand.
TTCCGAAAAACTCAACGGAAAAAGCTCTCGCACAAGAGAACGACCCCTGAACTCGCTCTTAAGTTCTGAGGACAGCATCTTAGAAGAAGATCCCGTCACATAGACGGTCGCTTTCTCCGTATCGACTACACGCCGCAGAAACGCACCCCATTCGGGAATTTCCTGGATCTCGTCAAAGAAAATGTAAGCGCCCTCGGTTCGAGCAACAGGATACAGCGCATAGAACGTGTCGAGCACGTCCGCCAGCAGCGATGGCTCATACGGGCGCAAGCGCTCATCCTCAAAATTGAAGTAAAGCATCCGGTCAAGCTCGACGCCCCGGCTCTGAAGCCGCCGCATCTCCTGATACAGGCGATACGTCTTTCCACAACGGCGGGCCCCCACAATCACATTTACGATGTTGTCGCGCTTTGGCTCCTGTGGGTTTCCTAGATCAAGGTCTCGCTCAAAGACCTGCGGAACCCCCTGCTGTTCAAAGTCCTTTATTTTCTGGGCGATCAAGTCGTTGAATGCCATGATTCTCCAATCTTGCTCTCTAGCTAATCAAAATTATAGCGATTCTTGATTAATTAGAGAGCAAGATTGTGTGTAGCTTGATTAACACTTAAGCAAGTTTTATCACCGTTATTACTCCGAAGGATATCGAGTGGCTAAGAGGACAACCGAGCTCGAATGCGACTCCCCGAGCAGTCAATTTGGGACGGGGCTTTTTTGACTACCCTCCCCCTGTAGAAAAATCCCTAACGCAGTTGCGGTGAAATAGGGATTGTTTTTGCTGGTCAAACCGCAAAACAGTCCCTATTTCACCGCAACTTATTGGTGGCCTTTTGGGTGGCACTCAGCGCCACGGATCGGCTTCGAACATTGGCTCGCGCTCGGGGCGGCGATCGCTGTAGGGATCGTAGCCGTCGTCGTCCTCGTTCTCGGCACGGATGTAGGGGTCGCGCGGCTTGGGTGCCGGTTTAGGCGCAGGCTTGGGTGCGGCGGGCGCCGCCTCAGCCACCGGTGCGTTCGTCTTGTTCTCGTCTTTCATCTGCATAGCTCCTTGCCATGTGCTCACGTTCAACACCATCGATTGTCGCACGAAAAAGGGCGGCGAACCCAATCGGATCCGCCGCCCTTGGCGTTCGGCTCAAAAGGCAGATTTTAAGGCATGGCCCAAAATCTACTCGGCGTCGGGGACCTCGTAGGTGGCCGCCGGCGTATTGTCGCACACGACGGTAAAGCCGCCGTCCTTGTCGACATCGACCGTCACCTGATCGCCCTCGCGCACCGTGCCGTCGATGATAGCGGCGGCGATGGCATCCACGACCTCGCGCTGAACCAGACGCTTGAGCGGACGGGCGCCAAAGACCGGGTCCAGGCCGCCCACGGCGAGCATCTGCTTGGCCGCCGGGGTGATGGCAAGCGTCATGCGCTCCTTGGCCAGACGCGCGCGGACGTCAGCGAGCTGGATGTCGACAATCTTCTCAATCTGCGCCATGCCGAGCGGATGGAACACCACGATATCGTCGATACGGTTGAGGAACTCGGGGCGGAAGGTCTGAGCCATGGCCGCGTTGACCTGATGGCGCATCTCCTCCTCGTCCTTGCCGGAAAGCTCGGCGATGGCCTTGGAACCCACGTTAGACGTCATGATGATAATCGTGTTCTTGAAGGACACCTGACGACCCTGACCGTCAGTCAGACGGCCGTCGTCAAGCACCTGCAGCAGCACGTTGAAAACATCCGGATGGGCCTTCTCCATCTCGTCGAGCAAGATCACGGAGTACGGACGACGGCGCACGGCCTCGGTGAGCTGGCCGCCCTCGTCGTAGCCCACGTATCCCGGAGGCGCACCGATCAGACGCTGGACGCTGAACTTCTCCATGTACTCAGACATGTCGATACGCACGAGCGCACGCTCGTCATCGAACAGGCACTCGGCCAGCGCCTTGGCGAGCTCGGTCTTGCCCACGCCGGTGGGGCCCAGGAAGAAGAAGCTGCCGATGGGCTTGTCCGGATCGGAGAGACCCGCACGGCTGCGACGCACGGCCGCGGCGACAGCGGAGACCGCCTCGTCCTGGCCGATGACGCGCTTATGCAGCTCGCCCTCCAGGCCCTTCAGCTTGTCGAGTTCACCCTGCATCATCTTGGAGACGGGCACACCGGTCCAAGCGCTCACGACCTCGGCGATCTCATCGGAGGTCACCTGCTCGTTCAGGCCCTCGCCGTCCTCCTGCTTTTGCGCCTCGAGCGCGGCCTCGGAATCCTGAATCTGCTGCTGCAAGCCCGGGATCACGGAGTAGCGCAGCTCGGACGCACGGCCCAGGTCGCCATTGCGCGTCGCGCGCTCCTCTTCGCTCTTGGCCTCATCGAGCTGGCCCTTGAGCTCCTGCACGTGGTCGATGGCGTTTTTCTGGTTGAGCCAGCCGGCCTTTTGCACGTTGAGCTTTTCCTGAACCTCGGCAATCTCCTGGCGCAAGGCCTCCAGACGCTCCTTGGAGGCGTCGTCGGTCTCCTTCATGAGTGCCTGCTCCTCGATCTGCAGCTGGGTGAGCTGACGCGTGGTGGCATCGATCTCGACCGGCATGCTGTCGAGCTCCATGCGCAGGCGGCTTGCGGCCTCATCGACCAGGTCGATGGCCTTGTCGGGCAGGAAACGGTCGGCGATGTAGCGATCGGAGAGGTCGGCAGCTGCCACGAGCGCGCTATCGGTGATATGCACGCCGTGGAAGATCTCGTACTTCTCCTTCAAGCCACGCAGGATCGAAATGGTGTCCTCGACGGTAGGCTCGCTCACCATAACGGTCTGGAAACGACGGGCGAGCGCCGCGTCCTTTTCGATGTACTTGCGGTACTCGTCGAGCGTGGTCGCGCCGATCGCATGCAGGTCGCCACGGGCGAGCGCAGGCTTGAGGATGTTGCCGGCGTCCATGGAGCCCTCGGTGGCACCCGCGCCCACGATGGTGTGGAGCTCATCGATGAACAGGATGACCTTGCCTTCCGATTTTTGCACTTCCTTGAGCACGGCCTTCAAGCGGTCCTCGAACTCACCACGGTACTTGGCGCCGGCGACCAGCGCGCTCATGTCGAGCTCGATGAGGTCGCGGTCGCGCAGGGTGCTCGGCACGTCGCCGGCCACGATACGCTGGGCGATGCCCTCGACGATGGCAGTTTTACCCACGCCCGGCTCGCCGATGAGCACGGGGTTGTTCTTGGTGCGACGGGACAGGACCTGGATGGTACGACGAATCTCGTCGGTACGGCCGATGACAGGGTCGAGCTTGCCGGCGCGGGCAAGATCGCAGATGTTGCGTCCGTACTGCTCCAGCGCCTCAAACTGAGTCTTGTCCTCGGCAGACGTCACGCGGTCATCGCCACGTAGCTCCTCGTAGACCTGCTCGATGCGCTCCTTGGTCACGCCGGCATCGCGCAGCACGCGGCCCGCCTCGCCCTTGTCCTCGGCAAGTGCCATCAGCAGATGCTCGGTCACCACAAAGCTGTCGCCCATCTTGGTGGCCTTCTTTTCGGCCTTCTCGATGACGCGGACGAGTTCATTGGAAAGACCCATCTGCTGGCCCTCGCCCGAAACCTTGGGCGCGCGGTCGATGGCATCCTGTGTGGAGCGTGCAAGCTGAGCCGGGTCGGCACCGATGCGCTCGATGATCACGGAGATATTGCGCTCGCCGGCACCGAGCAGGGCGGACAGCAGGTGAATCGGCTCCACCGCGCCGGCCTGCGCGTCGGCAGCCGTGCTCATGGCGGTCTGCAGCGCCTCGCGCGACGTCATTGCTAGCTTATCGATTCTCATGGAATCACCTCTCTTGGGGCGGCCACCCTACGGGGCGGCTTCACGTTGTTCGAGAAGTATTGTTGCCAGCTTTGCGCGATCTTATACATAAATCTAAGTCTCTATATATAAGATTTTCTGAGTGATTGAGGGATAGGGGTAAAGATGTCGGCCCGCCGCCGCACAGGTGCGCTACCGTCTCAATCTGTAACATCTATCGACCGTTTCTGGCTCCAGATGTTACAGATCGAGACGAATTGTTCAGCGGCACCCGTTTGTCTCAATCTGTAACATCTAATCGGCGAATAGGGCTCTATCTGTTACAAATCGAGACGAACAGAAGACACCTGAATCGAAAATCTAAATCTGTAACACCAGGCCCACTTTTAGCGGCCAAGATGTTACAGATCGAGACAGACCGAAAACCACCACAAAGAGGACAGGCGCCTTTGTGGTGGTCGCGGTCTCTACTCCTTCGCCGAACCCGTACTTCCCGATTCGACGGTCCAGGGCATCTCATCCTCGAACAGCCATGTACGGGCAGACCCACTATCGCGTGCAGTCCGCGGGTCAGGCAAGCAGGTCTGTTTATAGGCATCTTGGATACACTGACCCATAAAATCGTTGAGCTCGGTCTGGTCGCCCTCCATGACATAGGCGACATCGCCGTCCATGATGTAGATGCCCGGACCCTCATTGCCCTCGTAGCCCGGATCGTACGAGACATCACATAACTTTGCGCCGTTTGCAGTGTCCAGCTCGATGGAAGAGTGGCATCCGCCAACCATGTCGTTCGCTTTTGCCCGATAGGACGCATATCCGTACCAACGCTTAAATGTTTTGCCCTTGAGTAGCTCGGACGCCCTATCGATCAGGCTTGTATCCGTGGTATAGCGCATGGCCCCAAGCTGAATACACGGATAATTGCTAATACCCAGCACAGCCGGCTGCTCATCAAAATCAACCGTAATGGTCTCGGGCTTGTCGTCGCCGGTCAGAAGTTCGACAGATTGAGTCACAGGCTTGACCACCGGCTCCGTCACCGCAGCAGGTAGAAATGCCATACCGACAGCGCCCGCGCCAACCACAGCGATCGCAAGCGCCAAGACAATCAATCCAATACGGGCAGAACGGCTCACGGCAAAACACCCCACAATGCAAACCCGCGCCATGTGCCCTAATGATACCTCCAGCTAACACCATCACCAAAAGAAGCCGTCCACTCCCCACCACCACAAAGGGGACAGGCACCTTTGTGGTGGTTTTCGACGCTAACGGTCGACCATCTCGCGCCATGAGATTAAACTTGAATTGTTCTCTGAACATATCCATTTCTGCCTATCCTCAACAGATCTTTGTCTCGAGGAGCGCATATGAAGCCGCCTCATTCCACCGGTCGCAACGTCATCGCCATTCTCGCCATACCCATCGTGATGCTCTTCCTTATCGTCATCACGCCCTTTTCTTTTGGTATCGCCTCGCCCTTCGATCTTTGCGGGATGATCGACGCCGGCTCGCGTGCCACCTCGCTCTCCTTTGTCTGCCGTGGCGTGTTCTACGAATATGCAATTCCCACCGGACTTTGGCAGTCCAAGTTACCGTTGCTCGGTCAGATCGACGGATGCTCCCCCTATTTCTGCCTTGGACCTCAGGCGCTAAACTATCTAATCGACGACCAGCCACTCGACTCCATCGGCCTTGCCTACGACTACGCACCAAACACCGATGAGCGCCACATGAACCAAGTCCTCGACAAGATGCTTGGACAGTGCGGGCTCACCGAGGAGGCCGGTCGAACCATCTATAGCAACCAGAAATTAAAGCGAACAGAACTCCGCCGTGTCGGAAAAATCAAAGGGCGAAACAGGGCCGCCTACTGGGATGCCTGGGCAACACGCGACAAGGGCGAATTCGGACACAGCACCTATATGGTCACTGTCTACACCAAAGACGGAATTAAGGACAATGTTGACGATTTCGCGTCATCCAAACTCGGCATCCCCAAAACAACCAAGCCCGCCAGCCCAGATGAAATCCTGTAGAGACGCTCATTAACATACCGCTCAACAATCACAACAACATCGAGCTCGTTCCCCACCACCACAAAGGTGCCTGTCCCCATTGTGGTGGTCCAACAAAGAAGCCGCCCCAATAAAAAGAGGCGGCATCAAGCAAGTCTATTTATTAGCGTCCCTCAAGACCCAACGAGAACGCAGAAATGTAGCCCGGGGCTTACCCTTTCCCGAACGCGACCCTCGCGAAGCGCGTGAGCGGGCGGGAAAGGGTAAGCCCCGGGCGGACAATTAAGTGCGTTACTCGGCAGCGGCCTTAAACTTGTTGTAGTTGATCAGGCAGCCGGCCTTGACGATGGCACGCTCCTCTGCCGTCATATCGGCAATGTAGAGCTCAATCTGCTCGACCGCGCCGTCGGCGCGCACCACGTAGGCGGCGATGTCCTTTAGGTCGCCATCGAGCGCGTCGCGTATACCCGGCACAAAGACGTAGTCGCCCACCTCAAAGTTGGGCTCGGCCTCCATCTGGAAGGGCACCATGCCCCAATTCATCACGTTGGAGCGATAGCGCTTAGTGGCGTACTCGTGGACGATGTTGGCCAGACCGCCAATCACGCGCTGGCAGCTCGCGGCCTGCTCGCGGGCAGAACCGTCACCGGGCTTTTTGGCATAGAGCATGGAGCCGTACTCGGTCGCCTTGGCGTCTGCCGCGACGCCCGCACCGGCCAGCGCCTCAAACACGCTGGCAAGCTCGGCATCGATTGCCGCCAGGTCGCCTGCGGCCTCACCGGCCACGCGGCGCTTCTCCACGGCGTCGACCTCCTTGGAACGACCCACGTAGGCCGGATCGCGACGGCTGAGCGTAAACTCGGCCAGACCCAGCGGGTTGGAGCGGAAGGAACTCGTCTCGCCCGAAGGAATAAGCTCGTCGGTCGTGGTGACCGGGTCCATGATCTTGGAGCACACCTTAAGCAGGATGTCGTCGCCGAGGGGCTCCATCGCGGGCCACGGCTTGATGTTGGGACCCTCGACCAGCTCGTCGGCAGGCTCCGCCTTGCCAAAGCCCCAGTACACGCGCTTCTTGTACGGCGCATCGTCAAAGGTGTACTCGCAGGCCTCGTCCCAAGTCTCCTCGGGCAGGTCGGTCGCCGGCGTCAGAACGCCGCCGTTGGCAGCCGTCGCCGCAATGGAGCGGGCGTCCATCAGGGCCACGGCGCTCAGCTGGCCATTACCCGGCTTGGAACCCTCGCGGTTGGGGAAGTTGCGCGTGGTGTGGCGGATCGAAAGGCCGTTGTTGGCGGGCGTGTCGCCGGCACCGAAGCACGGGCCGCAGAACGCCGTGCGCACGATCGCACCGGCCTCCATAAGGTCGTAGATGTAGCCACGGCGCGTGAGCTCGAGCGCCACGGGCTGGCTTGTGGGATAGACCGACAGCGAAAACTCGCCGCAGCCGGTGTTGGCGCCCTTGAGCACGCGGGCAGCCTGGACCACGGAGTCGTAGTTGCCGCCCGAGCAGCCGGCGATAACGCCCTGCTGCACGTGCAGCTTGCCGTCGACGATCTTGTCGAGCAGGCTAAAGTGTGTCTTGCCCTCGCCGATCTTGGCGGCCTCGAGCTCCACCTCGTGCAGGATGTCCTCGAGGTTCTCGTTGAGCTCGTCGATCTCAAAGCCATTGGAAGGATGGAACGGCAGCGCGATCATGGGCTTAATGCTCGACAGGTCGACCTCGACGCAACCGTCGTAGTAGGCAACATCGGCGGGCTTGAGCTCGCGGTAGTCGTCGCCGCGGCCGTGCATGGTCAAAAACGCGTGTGTGTCCTCGTCAGTTGCCCAAATGGAGGAAAGGCAGGTGGTCTCGGTAGTCATGACGTCGACGCCGTTGCGGTAGTCGGTCGTCATACTCGCGATGCCGGGGCCCACAAACTCCATGACCTTGTTCTTGACGTAGCCCTTGGCAAAGACGGCGCGGATGATGGCGAGCGCCACATCGTGCGGACCGACGCCGGGGCGTGGGGCGCCCGTGAGGTAGATGGCGACGACGCCGGGATAGGCAACGTCGTAGGTGTCGCGCAGCAGCTGTTTGGCCAACTCGCCGCCGCCCTCGCCCACGGCCATGGTGCCCAGGGCGCCGTAGCGGGTGTGCGAGTCGGAACCCAAGATCATCTTGCCGCAACCGGCGAAGTTCTCACGCATAAAGGAGTGGATGACGGCGATGTGCGGCGGGACGAAAATGCCGCCGTACTTCTTGGCCGCGGAAAGGCCAAAGACGTGGTCGTCCTCGTTGATGGTGCCGCCCACGGCGCACAGCGAGTTATGGCAGTTGGTGAGCACGTAAGGCAGCGGGAACTGCTCCATGCCCGAGGCGCGCGCCGTCTGGATGATGCCGACAAAGGTGATGTCATGGCTCGCCATGGCATCGAAGCGAATCTTGAGCGCCTCGGGGTCGCCGGACGTGTTGTGTGCCTGGAGGATCGAATACGCGATGGTGCCACGCTTGGCATCCTCGGGCGTCTGCGTAATACCGCGCTCGGCGGCCTCGGCCGCAGGCACAACCTCGCTGCCGCCGCGCAGGTAGATGCCGTCCTCGTACAGCTTGACCATACTGTCTCCCACTCTGCCCAAAAGATTTGGGCGCATAGCATACATTCGTTCAATATCGTGCCATAGAACGGTTGCGAGTGGGTTACGAATCTACACGTTCACTTTATCTCAGTAAAGTAAAGGACGAGCACCTTGCATCACTCTTCTGACAAGGAGTGTCCCAAAGTGCCGGCACAAAAGGAACGTCCCCAAGTGCCAAACTACCCTACTCCGGCAACGCCGCAGGTAGA
>CAJMPF010000012.1 GCA_905215195.1 uncultured bacterium
CACCCGCATCCACCCGGACTATATACGGCAGACTGTCGGCGTCGCCTCATCGCCGCGCCACCCCCATCATCTTTGAGCACTACAGTGCGATAGCCTGCTGAACAGGAACGATCTTGTCGAGTTCCGGTTCGATCCGCCTTTTCTCGGCCTCAAGGTCAAACGCCACCTGAGCGCGCAGCCAATAACCATCCGTCAGGCTAAAATAACGGCAAAGACGGAGGTCGGTGTCGGCCGTCACGCGACGTTTTCCCAAGACAATCTGCCCGATACGCTGAGCCGGAATCCCAGTCTCTTTCGCAAGGCGATATTGAGAAATGCCCATGGGAACAAGAAACTCCTCTTTGAGAAGCTCACCAGGAGTCACCGGCGACAGCAAATCGGCCGAAGTCTCATCACTTGTGATAATCGACGATTTCGACATTCCAAGCCATCTCCTGTCTCCACTCGAAACAGACCCGATAGCGCTCGTTAACACGGATGCTATATTGACCGGCACGATCGCCCTTCAAAGCTTCCAGGCGGTTGCCCGGTGGAACGCGAAGATCATCAAGCGAAGCACAAACCTGCAGTTGGCGAATCTTCCTCAACGCAACACGCTCAAAGGGCACGAACCTCCTGACCCGCACACCCATGGCAAAGCGTTCGGTATCCTGATCTTTATACGATGCAATCATAGTATCGCCTTACGTTAGTAACGTCAAACGTTTCTATAGACTTACATCTCTATTATATCGTACGTTTGTTCGTGTTTTCTAGAACAAATAGTCCTTCACGCCTTAGTCAAGCAAAAGCAATCGTTTGTAGACATCGAGGCCTTTGAGAAGAATCTCCTCGTCAAAGAGCATGGTATCGGTATGCAGAGCGCTCATCGCATAGGCTGGGCAGTCATCAGCGTCGATCGGGTTTTCTTGTCCCTCTGGCACGCCCGTGCCCAGCAAGAAGAACACGCCCGGCAGATGGCGCTGATAGAACGCGAAATCCTCGGCGATTAGCAGCGGCTCGTCCACGAGCTGCAATTCGGGCAGAGCGGGCGCGATTCGGGCAAACAACTCAGGATCGTTATCGACCGGTGGATAGCCCTCGGCAAAATCGAGATCGTACGTGCAGCCCGTTGCGGTGCACGCCTCGTCGAGCACACGGCGCACGCCCTCGCGCGCACGGTCGAACATGGCGTCCGTAAACACACGCAAGCTACCGGCAACATGGGCCTCCCCCGCCACCGCGTTGCAAACCGTACCGGCCTGCAGCAGACCAAACTTACCGATACAGGGCTCGTCGGAGCCCAGCTCGTCCATCAGTTCGCGCTCGGCAACCAAGAACTTGGCAGCCGCCAGCGCCGCATCGTGCGACTCCTCGACCGGAACGCCATAGGTCTTAGCGATATGGATGCTCGTCCCGTGAATATGAATGTGTGTCTCACTCGAACGCGCCAGCAACGGACCGGGGCAGCTCGCCAACGTGCCGGCGGGCAGATCGGGCCACACGTGGAAGCCGAAGATGCGATCCGCCCCGTAGCGCTCGAACACGCCGCTCTCGCATACCGTCTTGGCACCACCGGTCGTTTCCTCGGCCGGCTGGAACACAAAGAGAACGTTGCGCCTCATGGCGCCCGGTTGCTCGCGAATCGTACGGTCGACATACGTCGCGGCGGCAAGTGCCATGGCCATGTGTCCGTCATGTCCGCAAGCGTGCATCTTGCCGGGATGGGTCGAGGCAAAGGCCGCTCCCGTCGCCTCCGCGATGGGCAGCGCATCCATATCAGCGCGAATCGCCGTGGCATGCGCGGCATCAACGCCGGCGTCGAAGAAAGCGCAGACGCAGCTGGGGCACGGATGGGTCACTTCGCAGGTGAGCGGTGCCAGCACGCCCTCGATATAGGCGATAGTCTGCGGAAGATCGAAATCGAGCTCCGGAATGCGATGGAGATCGCGACGATAGTGACGGAGTTCTTGGAGCTCGGTCATAGGGAATCCCTTCGTGAGGCACATCTGTTGCAACTTATTGTGATACAGGATTGTGGCACACATGTTTCCAGCATATTGCTGCATTTTTTAAACGTTATATACGAATACTCTTGTTTGGTAAAGTGCAACGTGGTAGGGTCGTTACCACTTGATAGAGGCGCGGGCACGAAGAACCGCGGGCGAGCCGGCAGGCTTTGACCCCGTGGGGAGGCGAAACCCGCCGAACTGGGCTTTTCGGGCACGAACAACCTGGTGGGCCTGCGGGAAATACCCACAGGACTGTCTGCAGCAATGCGGGAGCGCTATCCGGACATTGGGTCCACGCTATGCGGATTCGATGCGCAGATGGCGCCGTCTGGATAGCGAGGTTTACGGGACATGGCATTGACCCCCAACGAGGCATATGCGGCCAAGCAGCCGTTTGTGGACAAGGAGACGCTCGAGCATATCGTCGAGCAGTTCCCCACGCCGTTTCATCTATACGACGAGGCGGGCATCCGCCGCAACATGCAAGAGGTGCGCGACGCCTTTGCATGGAACCCGGGCTTTAAGGAATACTTTGCCGTCAAGGCCAATCCCAACCCGGTGCTCATCTCCATTCTCAACGAATACGGCTGCGGCTGCGATTGCTCGAGCTATACCGAGCTCATGATCGCCCGCTCGCTGGGTATCACGGGACACGACATCATGTTCTCGTCCAACGATACGCCGGCTGCCGACTTTGAGCTCGCCGACAAGCTGGGTGCCATCGTCAACTTTGACGACATCAGCCACATCGAGTTCTTTGAGCGTGTTGCGGGGCCCATCCCCAAAACGGTCAGCTGCCGCTTTAATCCAGGCGGCCTGTTCCAACTCTCCAACGGCATCATGGATAACCCCGGCGACTCCAAGTACGGCATGACCACCGAGCAGCTCTTCGAGGCGTTCCGCATGCTCAAGGCCAAGGGCGCCGAGAATTTTGGCATCCATGCCTTCCTTGCCAGTAACACCGTCACTAACGACTACTATCCCAAGCTCGCACGCATCCTCTTTGAGCTTGCCGTACGCCTGGAGCGCGAGACCGGCGCACATGTCGCCTTTATCAATCTGTCCGGCGGTGTGGGTATCCCCTACCTGCCCGAGCAGCAGGCTAACGACATTCACGCCATCGGCGAGGGCGTACACGCAGCCTACGACGAGATTCTGGTCCCCGCCGGCATGGGCGATGTGGCGATCTGCACCGAGATGGGTCGCTTTATGATGGGCCCCTACGGATGCCTGGTCACCAAGGCCATCCACGAGAAGCAGATCTACAAGGACTATATCGGCGTGGACGCCAGTGCCGTCGATCTGATTCGTCCTGCCATGTATGGCGCTTACCACCACATTACGGTGATGGGTCAGCCGGGTGGCGACGACAAGACCACAGCGCCCGTCACGGACACCTACGACATCACGGGCAACCTATGCGAGAACAACGACAAGTTCGCCATCGATCGCGAGCTACCGCAGATCGACATGGGCGATGTGCTCGTGATCCACGATACCGGCGCGCATGGCTACTCCATGGGCTACAACTACAATGGACGCCTGCGCTCCGCCGAGGTCCTGTTGCGCCCCGATGGCTCGGCCGACCTTATCCGTCGCGCCGAGCGCCCGGGCGATTATTTTGCCACGCTCGACGTGCTGCCGTGCGGCCGTGAGCTGCTGGCCAAATCGCGTGCCGAAAGCGCTCGTCGTCGCGCTCAGGACGAGCGCCTGGCCGTCGCCGCCCAATGGAACAAGCGCATCCAGATCGCGGAAGCGAAGGAGAAGAACATGGACATCCGCAATCTCGAGGGCTCAATCGTCGCCCTCGTCACGCCGTTTAAAAAGGATGGCAGTGTCGACTTTGACGCACTCGAGCGCCTTATCGATTTCCACCTGCAAAACGGCACCGACGCCATCCTCACCCTGGGCACCACCGGCGAGAGCGCCACGATGACCGACGACGAGGACAACTCCGTCGTCGCCGCCGTGGTCAAGCATGTTGCAGGACGCGTCCCCGTCATTGCCGGCTCGGGCTCCAACTCCACGCAGACCATGCTCACCAAGTCGCTTACTTACCAGGGCTTGGGAGCCGACGGCCTGCTGCTCATTACCCCCTACTACAACAAGTCCAACGAAGAGGGTATCTATCAGCACTTTAAGACCGTCGCCGATGCCGTGGACATCCCCTGCATCCTGTACAACATCCCCGGCCGCTGCGGCTGCGGTATCAGCGAGCGCAACGTAGAGCGCCTGGCCGCGCACCCCAACATCATGGGTATTAAGGAGGCCTCGGGCAACGTCGCCTACGCGGCCAAGATCGCCCACCTGCTGTCAGACGACTTCCGCATGTACTCGGGCGAGGACGCGCTTACCGTGCCGCTCATGAGCCTGGGCGCCTCGGGCACCATCAGCGTGTGGGCAGACGTGCAGCCGCAGCCCGTGCATGACATGTGCCGCGCCTATTTGGACGGTGACGTGGCGCGTGCCCGCGATATCCAAATTGCTGGCCAGCCGCTCATCAATGCCCTCTTTAGTGAGGTCAACCCCATCCCCGTCAAAGAGGCGCTCGCCCAGATGGGTATGATCGAGGCAAACTACCGCATGCCGCTGTGCCCCATGGCAGACGACACGCGCTCTGCACTTACCGATGCTCTGAAGGGGGCTGGTCTGCTTGATTAAGACCGTCATTATGGGAACGGGCCGCATGGGCTCGCTCATCCGCACCACCGCCGAGGGCGTTGTCGACGCCGCCGGTCAACCCGTTTTTGATATCGTGGCCCAGATTGGCTTCGATTTGAGCAAGCTCGAGAACGCACCGGCTGCCGATGTGATTATCGACTTCTCGAACGTCGTGACCTTCGATGCCGTCGTCGCCCATGTCGAGCGCACGGGCGCGGCGTTGGTCTCGGGCACCACAGGCTACACCCCCGAGCAGATGGACCGTCTGCGTGAGCTGGGCCAGAACACCCGCGTTATGCACTCGGGCAATTACTCCATCGGCATCGCAGCCCTGCGTCATCTAGTGGCCCAGGCCACGCGCGAGTTGCCCGGCTTTGACTGCGAAATCGTCGAGACGCACCATAACCAAAAGGTCGACGCCCCCAGCGGTACCGCCAAGCTGCTGCTCGACGCCGTAGTCGAGGCCGAGCCCGAGACAGGCTACCACCCCGTCTACGGACGCGAGGGCATGTGCGGAGCGCGCGATCCCAAGGAGATCGGCATGCACTCACTGCGCGGTGGCACTGTCGCCGGCGTCCACGAAGTGAGTTTCTTTGGCCAGGACGAGGAGGTCACGCTCACCCACCGCGCCACGAGCCGTCAGATCTTCGTCAACGGCGCCCTGGCCGCCGCCCAGAAGCTCGTCACCCGCGAACCCGGCTTCTATACGTTCGACCAGGTCATGTTTGCCTAACCAGGTATCAACCGAATCCACCCAAAGGAGAGATAGCAAATGAGCAACGCAGCCGAGATGGATGCCCAGGAGATTATCAACTACATCGCCACCGCGCCCAAAAAGACACCTGTCAAGCTATACGTGCGCGAGAAGCCCGGCATGAAGGTTGCCTGGGGCGACGCACATGTCTACGGCGGTCGTCGCGGCAAGACCGTCTTTGGCGACTGGGATAAGCTCAAGGCCATCCTCGATGCCAATGCCGACTCCATCGACTACTACGACGTAGAGAACGACTGCCGCAACTCCGCCGTGCCCATGCTCGACCTTAAGGGCATCAACGCCCGCATCGAGCCGGGCGCGATCATCCGCGACCGTGTCGAGATTGGCGATCGCGCCGTCATCATGATGGGCGCCATCATCAACATCGGCTCCGTCATTGGCGAAGGCTCCATGATTGATATGGGCGCCGTGCTGGGCGGCCGCGCCACCGTGGGCAAGAACTGCCACATCGGCGCCGGCACCGTGCTGGCAGGCGTTGTGGAGCCCGCCAGCGCCACGCCCGTCATCATCGAGGACGATGTCATGATCGGCGCCAACGCCGTGGTCCTGGAGGGCGTGCACGTAGGCAAGGGCGCTGTCGTTGCCGCCGGCGCCGTGTGCGTCGAGGATGTCCCCGCCGGCGCCGTCGTGGCCGGTGTCCCCGCCCGCGTCATCAAGATGCGCGACGAGAAGACCAACAGCAAGACCGGACTGGAAGAGGGCTTACGTCAGCTCTAGGGTTACGCGGTTTTACCAGACCGCGTAACTAGTCGACGCTCCACCTTTGGTTCCGTCGTTCTAACGAACGACGGACCAGTCGACGCTGCAAACGCCCCTAAGCGGCAATCTGACGTTCAATCGTCGGTCGCGTACCGAAGTACGCTTCCCTCCTCTTTCACGTCACCTTGCTCGCCTAGGGGCGTTTTCGCTGACGTATGCTCAACCTGCAACGTAATTCAGCCCCAAGCAACAAAGGCCGAAGTCCCGAAGGGCTTCGACCTTTGTTTTTCAGCAGCGTCCAAGCGCAGTTTATCGATTCTCAATTGACCCGATATTTTTGAGCTCGATGGAAATGAGGCCGTTGGGCTCATTGACGAACTCAATGTACTCGGAATTCGAACCCATCTCTGCCGGGAAGCTGATCTCGATGCCCGTATCGGTACGAATCTTGTGATTGCGCACCGCCGCGCGTTCGACCTGCTTGCGCTCCACGGGCACACGCTCAGGCACCTTCTCCTCGGTCAGTGCCGCGCGCACGCTCTCCTTGATAACCGGCTCGTCCTCAAAGACCTCATCGACGATATCCCAAGGGGGCAGTTCCTCGTCATCCTCAACTTTCTCGGCAACAGCAGCCTTAACCTTGGCGAGTGCTACAGCCGTGTTGGCACCGTGCTCCTCGGCGACTTCCTCGACCACACGCGTCACGGTGTCGATGACCTCCTTGCCCGATACGCCCGTGTCGCACTGCAGCAGGCCATCGGGGATAAGCATACGGTCCTCGCCGGCGATCTTGCGTTTCTTGTCCACATAGCCGATCTCCATGGTGCTCGCGCGCACGATGGCATAGCTCGGCACCTTTTGCGAAGGGTTCGGCAGAATGGCGTAGTGGCGCGCGATGTCGTTGCGCACCTCCCCTTCCTCGCGGCCCACTTCGTGCATAAAGGCCTGCTTGGAGCCCAGCAGCATCACGGCAAACCAGCGGGCATCCTCATCGTCGTCAAAATCAGCCACGAGCACGTCGGTGGACTCAGCTTTCTCGGCCTTGGTGAGTTCGGAAGAGATGAACTCCGCAATCTGCTGCGACAGGTCCACGAACTCACGCTCACCAAAGAAATAGCTCTTGAGCTCGCCGCCGAATGCGGAGTTCTCGGCAAACGTGGCACGCTTGTTATCGGCCGAAGTGCGCGCGCGGCGCAGATGTGTGGTCACGAAGTTGCGGACAGTACGGCTTTCGATATCCAACTCGCGCTGGCTCATGACGTTGACGGCAGAGTCAAAGTCCAGGATATGCAGAATCGCGTGATTGATTTTCATATACGGCATTCCGTTCTAGATCGATTTCGGCACGAATCAGTATAGCGGTCGAGCCCGCCCCAGGCGCTTCGAAGATTGGTGCATCGGGGACAGGTTGCTTGCACCAATGGTTAGCGCAGGAGCTCGGACTGCCAAGCCTCGAGCTGTTCTGCCAAACTCTTGCCGGCAGCGGGCATGTCGATCTGGGGTCGTTTGGGCAGCAGTGCGCATTTAAGGATTGCTACGATGGTCTGCGAGACAAAGCGTCGTGTATCCTCGTCAAAGCCTTGCGCAGCCTGGAGCATCACGGGCAGGCTCTCGCGCAGATTCCCAGCGATATCCGCAAACCGCTCAGCACCCGTAGCCTCAAACACGGAGAACAACGCATCTACAAAACGCTCGCGTTCGCTAGGCGACACTGCAAGCAACATCTCGCGAATGGAACCATCAACGTATCGAGCACCGGCAGACAGGCGCTCACAGTACACGAAGTCGTGACCATCAACCACCCAGCTAAAGGGATTGTGCTGCAGCAGGCTGAACTCGGTGCTCTCAACGATGGCATAGTCCTCCTGTGTCTCGAACATCATGCCAAAGATCGACGACCGAGGTAGCGTCTTGTCGATTCGACCGGAAAGGTCGGCAAAGGCGTTGCCGTTCAGAAACTCCTCGACGAAGCCCGGGCCATCATGGGAGTACGCCCGTTCGATTCGCTCACGGGCGACATCGGAGCACATCGCCGCACCGTACACCGCAAGGTTTCCGCCCTTGGAATGACCTCCACACAAAAGCGGCCCGTCAATCGCATCCGCCGCCTCGTCCACATAACGTGCCGCGGATTCCTGAGCCGACACAGGACACCGGAACGCCATGTTAAAATCCTCTTTCCAGCCCACAATCGTGCTGTCGGTCCCCCGGAAGGAAAGATAGCTAAACCCCGCCGGAAACCGGAACGCCATGGCTGCAAACTGCTCTGTCGCCACCACATCCCTCACGGCATGATAGCCGCAAACGTGCACGCCACGGTAGCGAGGGCTTGCTGCCACGGCCTCCAGCAAGGCCCTGCTCCCCTCTGGGTCCCACAAGTCGTCAATCATGTCCCGGTAGCACTCGGCACGCAGCAGCTCTCGTACGTCTAGGCCCTGCCAGTTCGTCAGCTCCGCCATATCACCCGGCAAACGCAAATAGGACAACCACGCAAAGACGAGGCTATCCACCGCGCAGAACGGCCGCTCCTCAAACGGATCAAACGCCGTCTGGGCATAGGTCAAAAAATTAGGCGAATCCGACATGGCCCTCCCATCAACTATGGTGCATTGGGGTCAGGTTACTTTGCACCAAAAAGGCGCCCGGGCCGTGTGGACCCGGACGCCTTCATTGTAGCTTTTCGCTCTAGCGAGCTTGATTTAGCAGGAGAAGTCGACGCTGTCGATAATGTCCTTGAGGGCCTTGGCGGAGACGGTGAGCTCATGCTGCTCGTCTTCGTTCAGCGGCACGGGGACGCGGCAGACAACGCCGTCGCGGCCAACGACGGTCGGCATGGAGATGGCAAGATCGGACAGGCCATACTCGCCCACCATGAGCGAAGAGACGGGCAGAACGGTCTGCTCATCGCGCATAACGGCGGTGCAGATGCGCTTGACGGCCATGGCGACGCCATAGTAGGTGGCGTGCTTCTTCTCGATGATGGTGTAGGCGGAGTTCTTGACGTCCTCGGCGATGCGCTTCTCGGCAGCCTCATGCTCCAGGTGGCCGTGAAGCTCACAGAAGGTGTTCAGCGGAACACCGGCAACCTGAGCGCTGGACCAAGCGACAAACTCGGAGTCGCCGTGCTCGCCCATGACATAGGCCTGGACATCGCGCGGGTCAACCTCGACGTGGGCACCAAGCATCTGCTGCAGGCGACCGGTGTCGAGCACGGTGCCGGAACCGATGACGTGGCCCTCGGGCAGGCCGGACATCTTGATGGCGGCGTAGGTCAGAACATCGACCGGGTTGGAGACGATGAGCAGAATGCCGTCGAAGCCGGACTTCTTAATCTCGGGGATAATGGACTTAAAGATGCTGACGTTCTTGTTGACCAGGTCCAGGCGGGTCTCACCGGGCTTCTGGGCAGCGCCAGCAGTGACGACGATCATGGCGGCGTCGGCGACATCGGAATAATCGCCGGCGTAGATCTTCATCGGCTCGGCAAACGTCATGCCGTGCGCGATATCCAGGGCCTCACCCTCGGCGCGGTTCTTGTCCACGTCGATGAGGACCATCTCGGAGAACAGACCGCTCTGCATCAGTGCGAACGCCGAAGACGAACCGACGAAACCGCAGCCGACAATAGCGACCTTCTTCTCGTTAACCATTAGAAACTCCCATCTCTCTCCACAAACAAGCCGCCCGGGAACGACCCGAGCGGCTTGCCGTGATCCCAATACATCCAATCGGGACTTTGATTATGCTCCTATTCGCAGCCAAAAATCGACCGTTTACCGAAATTGTTTGCAGAATTCGTAAAATAACTGCACGAAATCGGTTTCGAGCTATTGACGAGCCGAAATAGCTTTCTAATACAGGCCCGCCTCGCGAATGGCCTCGACAGCCAAAGCGATCTGGTCGGGCGGCAAGACCAGCGCCATGCGCACGTGCCCCTCACCCGAAGGACCAAAGCTCGCGCCCGGCGTCACCACAACACCGGCCTTCTCCATGAGCTCCTCGCAAAACGCCATGGAATCGGTGCGGCCACCGGGAAGCTTGGCCCACACAAACATAGAGCCATGCGCGTTGGGGCGCTCCCAGCCCAGGCCCTCAAGACCGTCGCACAGGGCATCGCGGCGCTCCTGGTACTTCAGACGCTGCGCCTCGACCTCATCGCGCGGACCGTTCAGGCAGGCGATGGCGGCCTTCTGGATCGGGAAGAACATGCCAAAGTCGATCTGGCCGCGCAGCTTGGCAAAGGCCGAGACCACATCCTCGCGACCGACCAAAAAGCCGATGCGGGCACCGGTGACGTTAAACGACTTGGAGAGCGAGAAGAACTCCACGCCCACCTCAAGCGCACCGGGATACTGCAAGAAGCTGCCGCCCGGCTCGCCGTCGAACACGATGTCGGAGTATGCGTTGTCGTGAACGATCAACAGATCATGTTCGCGGGCAAAGGCGATAATCTCCTCGTAGACCTCGGGCGTGCCCACCGAGCCGACCGGGTTCGCAGGCAGCGACACGATCATATACTTGGCACGATCGGCGACCTCGGGGTCGATGCCCGCCACATAGGGCAGGTAATTGTGCTCGGCGACCAGTGGATAGTACTCGAGCTTGGCGTCGGCGATCTTGGCGCCCGCCTCAAAGACCGGATAGCACGGATCGGGAACCAGAATGGTGTCACCCGGATCGAGCAGGGCCAGGCCCAAATGGCCCACGCCCTCCTGCGTGCCGTTGCACGACTGCACCATAGACGGCGTAATGCCCGAAACGCCAAAGCGGCGCTCGTAGTAATCGCACACGGCCTGCTTAAGCTCGGGCAGATCGCGCAGGGCATACTTCCACATCTCGGGATCTTGGGCCGCCTGCGTGAGCGCCTCGACCACGTGGTCGTACGGCTTAAAGTCGGGCGTGCCCACGCTCATGTTGTAAATGGTCTTGCCCTGAGCCTTCAGCGCGAGAAGCTTGTTGTTGAGCGAGGCGAAGACCTCCGCGCCAAAGCGGTCGAGACGCTGCGATGCCTGCATGGTGCCACCTTTCGATATAAAAAACGCGGCGCTCCGACAAGAGCGCCGCGCGATACGGGCCATCAGATTGCAAAAGTGTAACGCTTGCAACCCCCGTATTGGTTCAATTTAGCCAACCTTAGTCAACTGGATTGAGCGCGTCGATCTGCGCAAGCCACAGACGCGAGCTAGCGTCACTCGGCATACGCCAATCGCCGCGCGGGCTGAGCGTCACCGAGCCCACCTTGGGACCATCGGGCAGACAGCTGCGCTTAAACTGCTGGGCAAAGAAGCGACGGTAGAACGTACGTAGCCACGTGTGGACGGTCTTGGCGTCGTAGACGCCCTCGAAGCTCTTGAGAGCCATGCGGTAGATCTTGCCCGGCTCAAAGCCAAAACGCAGCAGGTAGTAGAGGAAGTAGTCGTGCAACTCGTACGGGCCCACCAAATCCTCGGTCTTCTGCGCAATCTCGCCGTCGCCCGTGGGCGGCAGAAGCTCGGGGGACACCGGCGTATCGAGGATATCGAGCAAGACCTCGGCAATGCGCCCGCCAAAGACATCGGCGGCATAGCGCACCAAGTGACGCACGAGCGTCTTGGGCACGCTCGCGTTGACGGCGTACATGCTCATGTGGTCGCCGTTATAGGTAGCCCAGCCGAGCGCCAGCTCCGACAGGTCGCCCGTGCCAATGACAAAACCGCCAGCCTGGTTGGCCAAATCCATCAGAATCTGCGTACGCTCGCGCGCCTGGCTGTTCTCGTAGGTCACGTCCTGCACGGTCGGATCATGCTCGATATCCTTAAAGTGCTGCTCCACGGCAGCATGGATCGAGACCTCGCGAAAGCTCACGCCTAGGTCGCGAGCGAGCGACTCGGCATTGGACTTGGTGCGATGCGTCGTGCCAAAACCTGGCATGGAGACCGCCGTGATACCCGTACGCGGCAGCCCCAGCGCATCGAAGGCACGCACGGTCACAAGCAGTGCCAGCGTGGAGTCCAGGCCGCCCGAAAGACCGATGACCGCAGCCTTGGTACCCGTATGGGCAAGGCGGGTCTTGAGGCCGGCGGTTTGTAGATCGAGGATGGTCTCGCAACGCTCGGCCAGGTCGCCGTGGTCGGCCGGCACAAAAGGCGCGCGGGGGAAGACACGGTCGATATCGCAGGCATCGCGCAGGACAGGCTCTTTGGCCAGCACGCCCTCAAACGAAAACTCAACGGTCGTGGCCTCCGGCGCATCGTCCGCGCGCGTCCACGTCGTCGAGCGACGGCGCTCGGAAACCAGGCGGTCAAGATCGACATCGGCCACCGCCATATCGCAGGTGAGGAGCTTCGTGGCGGCGAGCTTAGATCCGTTTTCGTAGACGAGGTTCTCGCCCGCAAAGACCATATCGGTCGTGGACTCGCCCTCACTCGCGTCCGCATAGGCATAGGCGCAGTACAGGCGCGCGCTCTGGTTGGATATGAGGCTGCGTCGGTAATCTGCCTTACCGATGATCTCGTCGGAAGCGGAGGGGTTGAGAATCACCGTGGCACCGGCAAGCGCCATCTCGGTCGAGGGCGGCGCAGGTACCCACAGGTCCTCACAGACCTCGACGCCCAGCACCAGGTCCTCAGCACCCTCATCACAGCAGCGGTAGACAAGCCCCGAACCCAGCGGAACCGGACCCTGACCGGCAAACTCGACCCACACAGGATCTGCGGGCCCCGGAGCAAACCAGCGGCGCTCGTAGAACTCGCCATAGTTGGGCAGATACTTCTTGGCCGTAAGACCCAAAAGCTCACCCGCGCAGCACACGGCGGCGCAGTTGTAGATGTTTTCTGCCACCGCAACGGGCAAGCCAACGGTAAAGACAATCGGCAGCTCACGAGTCTCATCGAGGATATGCACCAAAGCAGCCTCGCAGGCATGCAGTAATGTGCGGTTATGGAACAGATCGGCCGCGGTATAGCCGCACAAGTTGAGCTCGGGCAGCACCAGCGCGCGAACGCCGCGCTCAACGGCCGCGCGAACAGCCGCTAACGCAACCTCGGCATTGCCCTCGACATCGGCCACGCGAATCTGCGGCGACGCCGCCGCCACACGAAAAAAGCCATCAGACTGAGAAAGATGAAGATTCATAAGAATGCTCCCGTGCGTAGACGCCATTCACAACAATTAGCAAGTCCTATTGTAGTTCAACCGCCGGGTGGAACCGCATCCCACCAACTTGGTGAGCTATTGATGAGTTGATGGTATCTGTTAAACGTCACGCACGATTCACATCTGGTGGGTACCCTGATGGCTACACGAAACGAAGCAGATTTACACCGGGAGGACCCCGTATGACAACCAAGTACACCGACGCGCCGCGCACACGTGTCATGACGCCGGCATCGCTCAACAACGGCGTTCACGAAAACCATTCCATCGGCCAGACCATGGCCATCGCGCCCAAAAAGGGCCTGTTTGACGACATTTCCATTCCCCAGATCATCGCCGGCGCCGCAGCTGCCGCTACGAGCGTCGCGCTTGCCTCCAAGATCGGTATCGCCGGATCGGTGATCGGTGCCGCTGTGAGCTCGGTCATCACCGTTGTGTCCTCGCAGGTCTACCGCCACTTTATCTCTGCCAGCGCCAAAGCCCTCAAAGGTACGCACGCCACCGTCGACTACCCCGCCGGCGCCTATGAACCCGTTGAATTAAATGCCGAGGAGCACTTAGGCGGCGCCGCGACTACCCAGGAGATGCGCCAGATTGCAGGGCGCGCGACCACGGCGCGCGTCGCCCCCGACAGCCTGCGCGCCAAGGCGGCGGCAGAGCGCAGCCAGACGCAAAAGAAGGTCATCATCTTCTCGATCGCCATCGCCATCGTCGCGGTTATCGCCTGCACCGCTGCCATCCTTATCACCACCGCCGGTGAGGGTCTGGGCGAGCGTCCCGAGCCGATTCTGTCGTCACGCACGACCGAGCACGACGCGGACAGCACTGGTCAATCGCAAAGCCAGCAGGACGACTCGCAGGGCACCTCCGCATCCACCGACTCGTCCTCGAACACCCCCGATCAGTCGCAGGGCGCCGATTCTTCTGTGAACAACAACGGTACGCAATCCGGCACAACCGACTCAAGCCAAACGACTGACGGCTCTCAACCGAGCACGGGCGACCAGACGAGCGACACCACGTCGGGAACGGGCTCAGCAGACAGCAGCAACACCAGCAACTCGAACAGCTCGAGTGGAACCGCGTCCGGCACGGCATCTGACAGCTCGAGCCAAGGCACGGCATCGGGCAACTAAGCACGTTTGCCCCTCATAGATAATCGACCTGTATAACGGGCGCGAACCGGCAACGGTCGCGCCCGTTTGCCTTGGGCGCCGAGGTAGCAAGCCCCGCGCGATGGTAAGATGCTTTGGTGTGTAAAGAGGAGATTTGCCATGAGCAAGACAATAGTTAAGCCCACGCTATCGCTGGGCAACCACATCTATCTGTATCGTCTGCTGCGTGATGCGATTGGGTGCGGCAAGCAAACGTTTATGACGCAGGTCGAGGAGGCGCTCGCTGCTGGTGACATGGCCGCTTATGACCTGGGCTTCGAGTCCACGCGCGAGCTGCTCGAGGAGCTCGACGACTGCATAAGGCTGACCGTCTTTAAGGGCGGTCGCCTGTATGCCACGCTCATCGCCAACGAGGCCTGGGATGCCGCCCTTGCCAAGGGCGAGGACAAGCCCAAGGCTGCCAAGGGTGCCAAGCAGTCCTACAAAAAGAAAAAGCGCGGCGAGAAGGACCTCAAGGCCGTGCGCCCCAAGCACGTTAAGCGCGCCGAGCCCGAGCCCGTGGCCGAAGTCGCTCCGGAGCCCGAGCCCGAGGCAGAGATCGAAGTCGCTATTGAGGTAACGGCAGAAGCCGACACCGAAATCACCGCCACGACCGATCCCGAAGTCATATCCGAGCAGGAAGCCACTGCGGAGCTCAACGAAGCTCCCAAGTCGACAACCGAAGAAGCCGCTGACCAGCCCGAAACGCCTGCGTTCCAAAACAGCGATGTCTTTGGCGACGAGACCGAGGACGATCAGCCCGACGAGCCCGACGATCAAGGCGCTACCGAGTCGGCGCCGGAGCCCGAGACGCCGCAGCCCGCCATCTCGCTCACGGTCGTCTATGACCCCGAGAACGCAAACGCCGGCATCACCACCATGGCATCCACGCCCATCGAGGCAAAGTCGAGCGTCGAGAACGAGAACGCGACGCAGGTTGAGGTTGAAACTGCAGCTGCAGACGCGCCCGTCACCGTGAAGCCCGCAGATTCCACGATCAAGCCGGAAGCGACGCTGGAGCCCGCACCCGTCATCGAATCCGTGCCCGCCGCTGCTTGCGACCGAATTCCCGCACCGGCACCGGCTTCGGTACCCGCAGCGGCC
>CAJMPF010000013.1 GCA_905215195.1 uncultured bacterium
GGCGCGTCGATACGGGGATCGTTTGTTTCCAGACTGTGTATCTGCGCGTTGGAGAACCCGTCTCGCGCGCACGCCATGTTGTCAATGGGTTACAGTATGAACGGCGGTTATGTTTCCGCCAACGCACGAGAGAGTCGTCAACAAGGAGGATGCACGACGATGCAGCGTGCCAAACAGATATCGGAGTCTATTGAGCTGGGCATCATCTTGGCGCTCGCCGGTGGCTTTATGGACGTGTATTCGTACATTGGGCGCGACCATGTTTTCGCCAACGCGCAGACGGGCAACATCCTGCTCGTGGGTGTAAGCATCTCGGAGGGCAACTGGCAGCTGGCGGGACGCTATTTCTTCCCCGTGGTGTCGTTTGCCGTGGGCATTATGCTTGCCGACCTGGTTCACGAGCGGTTCGGCAGCGTGATTCACTGGCGCCAGGTGACGGTGTTTTTTGAAGCCGTCATCTTGCTGGGCGTGAGCTTTATCCCCGGTGGCGGTTACAACCTGCTCGCCAACTGCCTCACTTCGTTTGCCTGCGGTATGCAGGTCGAGAGCTTCCGCAAGATTCACGGTCACGGTATCGCTACGACCATGTGCATCGGCAACTTGCGCAACGCGCTGCAAAACGTGGACGATTACATCATCACCCACAGGCGCGGCTTTTTGGAAAACGGCCTGCTGTACTTTGGCGTGATCTTTATCTTTGTGTTTGGCGCCGTGTTGGGCAACTGGTGTATTGAGCGCATGGGCCTGCACGCCATCGTCGTGGCGAGCTTGCTGCTGTTTGTCGCGTTTGCCATCATGTTCATCGACCGCGAGCGCGACTTGCGCTTACGCTGGAAGGTTGCGGCCGAGGCTTGGAAAGAGGGCTGCCGAAAGTAACCGAATGCGGCAAAGGGACTGTCCCTTTGCCGCAGTTTTTTCATCTTCTGTTGAAACGCTTTAACACTTTTGACGTTCTCACGCGTTTTTCGTTTCAAAAGCGTTAGGATGGGACTCATAGCGTGGGGCGTAATGGGTGCCCCGCACACGATGGGAGGCTATCAATGGCTAATCGTTTCGTTCTCAACACCATCTCTTATCATGGTTCCGGCGCCATCAAGGAGATCCCCGGCGAGCTCCAGCGTCGCGGCTACAAGAAGATCTTCGTCTGCTCCGATCCCGATCTGGTCAAGTTTGGCGTTACCGCCAAGGTGACCGACGAGCTCGACGCCGCCGGCATCGCCTGGAGCCTCTACTCCGAGATCAAGCCCAACCCCACGATTCAGAACGTCAAGGACGGCGTCGAGGCCTTCAAGGCCGCCGAGGCTGACGCTATCGTGACCATCGGTGGCGGCTCCTCCATGGACACCGCCAAGGCCATCGGCATTATTATCAACAACCCCGAGTTCGCCGATGTCCGCAGCCTCGAGGGCGTTGCTCCCACTAAGAACCACGCCGTGTTCACCATCGCTGTGCCGACGACCGCCGGTACTGCTGCCGAGGTGACCATCAACTACGTCATCACCGACCCCGAGAAGGTCCGCAAGTTCGTGTGCGTCGACACCAACGATGCCCCCGAGGTTGCTGTCGTCGATCCCGACATGATGGCTTCCATGCCCGCCGGCCTGACCGCTTCCACTGGCATGGACGCTCTTACCCACGCCATCGAGGGCTACACCACCAAGGGCGCTTGGGAGCTCTCCGACATGTTCCACTTTGAGGCTATTAAGCTGATCAGCGAGAACCTGCGCGACTCCGTTGCCGAGGCCAAGTCTGGTCAGCCCGGCTCCGGCCGCGAGGGCATGGCTCTTGGTCAGTATGTCGCCGGCATGGGCTTCTCCAACGTTGGCCTGGGCATCGACCACGCCATGGCTCACACCCTGTCTGCTCACTACGACACCCCGCACGGCGTCGCTTGCGCCATGCTGCTGCCGATCGCCATGGAGTTCAACAAGCCGGTTTGCGCTGAGCGCCTGGCCAAGGTTGCCATTGCCATGGGCGTTGACACCACGGGCATGAGCACCGACGAGGCTGCCGACGCCGCTATCGCCGCCGTCAAGCAGCTTTCCGCCGACGTGAACATTCCGCACGTCTGCGAGGCCATGAAGGCCGACGAGATCGAGGTTCTGGCCAAGGACGCCATGGCCGACGCTTGCTTCCCGGGCAACCCGCGCGAGGCGACGCTCGACGACGTCATCGAGCTCTTCAAGAAGATCTGCCCGGCTGCCTAACTTGGTTCGGCGGACCCCTGCCCGTTAGCCCCACAATCGTCCTCGGACATGTCGGAAGCCTCCGCTGCGCACTTCGTGCGGCGGGGGCTTCCTCCGTCCTGCGGAAAGTTTTCAGAGCTTTACCCTGTAGGGTCCCTGCCGCCACGTGGCAATCAGAGAATCTGGAGTGGACGGCGCCTTGGCTACGAGTTGGGGCTGAGAATCTGAATGGTCGGGTGTCGTTGTTGGAAGCGCAGGCGATGCCAGCGGTGATCACTTTGGGACCGAGATGTTGGCTGCGGTTCGATGTCTGGCCACCGGAAAGCGTGTCCCGGTTTGAAGGCGGATTGCGGGATGTAGCTTCCGCTTGGGGGCTGTATGGGAAACTTTGGGACGGAATTTTGCTTTATTGTGGGTCGCACTTTCCGCAACGTGCCTCAACCGGAAAGCGTGTCCCAGTATTTGCGCTCGAAATGGGATGGGGTTTCCGCCGTCCACCTGCTAGTAAAAAGGCCTCCGGAGCTGTTGCTCTGGAGGCCTTTCGTTTACTTGCAAATGCGCGCGTTAGTTGTTCTTGGTCAGACGCTCAACGTCGTGGGCGATCATGTATTCCTCGTCGGTGGGGATGACCATGACCGTGACGGCAGAACCGGCGGCGCTGATGACCTGCGGGCCGTTGCCCACAGCCTCGCGGTTCTTGTTGTTGTCGATACGCACGCCCAGCCACTCAAAGCAGTCGCAGAAGGCCTTGCGGATCGACCAGTCGTTCTCGCCGATGCCGGCGGTAAAGGTGATGGTGTCCACGCCCGCCATGGAAGCGATCATTGAGCCGGCCTGCTGCATGGCCTTGTAGGCAAACATATCGAAGGCGAGCAGGCAGCGTTCGTCGCCCTCGGAGGCGCGCGTGCGGATGTCGCGGGCGTCGTTGGAGATGCCCGAGATGGCAAGCAGACCAGACTGCTTGTTCATCATGTCGTCGACTTCCTGGTAGCTGTAGCCGCCCTCGCGCTGCAGGTAGCACACAGTAGCTGGGTCAATGGAACCGCAGCGAGTACCCATCATCAGACCGTCAAGCGGCGTGAGGCCCATCGTGGTGTCGCGGCACACGCCGTCCTCGATGGCGGCGAGCGAAGCGCCGTTGCCCAGATGGCACGAAAGCAGACGGTGGCAGCGCGAGCCCAGGATCTCCTTGGCCATCATCCACTCATAGCGGTGGCTCGTGCCGTGGGCACCGTACTTGCGCACGTGGTACTTATCGCACACGTCCTTGGGCAGTGCGTAGGTATAGGCGACCTCGGGCATGGTCATGTGAAACGAGGTATCGAAGACGGCGACGTTGGGCAGCTCCGGATACTTCTCGCGGCAATACTCGATTGCTGCGGCCTCGCCGTAATTGTGCAGCGGAGCAAGCGGTGCCACCTCAAGAATCTTGGCCATAACCTCGTCGTCGACGACAGCGGAATCATCGAAGTGCCAGCCGCCCTGAACGATGCGATGTCCAATGCCATCAATCGTAAAGTCGGTCTTCTCGAGCTCCTCGAGCACGCGAGCGATAGCAGAGCGATGATCGGGGAAAGGGGCCTCCTCGGTCTGCTTGGCGCCACCGTTCTCGGAGTGACCAAAGATGCCCATGTCCGAACCGATACGTTCGCAGTTGCCCTTGGCGAAAACCTCGCGGGTATCGGTATCCAAAAGCTGATATTTAAGGCTTGAGCTACCGGCGTTGACAACAAGTACGTTCATGAGACTCCTTTGCAGTGCAATACGGTCGACGCAGACCCCTTAAGGCGACCGCATTTTAATAAGAAGTTATCACAACTTGATAAATAGCTATCAGACATATCGCCCAACGAGCGCAAAAGAGGGGCCGAACGGCGCTCGGTCGTCCAGCCCCACCCCTCTTGCAATTACTTGCCGTTGACGATACGCTCGACGTCGGAAGCAATCATGAACTCCTCATCCGTGGGGATGACGAAGATCTTGACCTTGGAATCCTTGGCAGACAGGCACCAAGCGCCGTCGCCACGCAGGGCGTTGCGGGCATGATCCATCTTGACGCCCATAAAGGCCAGGCGGTCGGCCACGCCGGCGCGGACGGCCGGAGCGTGCTCACCGATGCCGGCGGTGAAGACCAGCGTGTCCATGCCGCACATGGAAGTGGCCATCTCGGCAGCCTTGGCGGCAATCTTGTAGACAAACATGTCGAAGGCGAGCTGAGCATCGGGGTCACCAGCGGCGGCGAGCTCCTCGACGTTGCGGCAGTCGTTGGTCTTGCCGCCGGTCACAGCCAAAAGGCCGGACTTCTTGTTCATCATCTCGTCGACCTCGTCGAAGGTGTAGCCGCCCTCGCGCTGCAGGTAGCACACGGTAGCCGGGTCGATGGAGCCGCAGCGGGTGCCCATCATGACGCCGTCGAGCGGGGTGAGGCCCATGGTGGTGTCCATGCACTTGCCGTCCTCGATGGCGCACAGGGAAGCGCCGGAGCCGATATGGCACACAACGACCTTGCGGGCCTCGCCGTTGGTCATCTCGGCGACCTTCTTGGAGATGTAACGGTAGCTGGTGCCGTGGGCGCCGTACTTACGGATGTGCAGCTTGTCGCAGACGTCCTTGGGCAGGGCGTAAGTCTTGGCGACCTCGGGCATGTTGAAGTGGAAAGCGGTGTCGTAGACCGTGACGTTGGGCAGGTCGGGATACTGTTCCAGGCAGTACTCGATAACGTTGGCCTCGGGGTTGTTGTGCAGCGGCGCCAGCGGGGCGACCTCGCGGATCTTGGCGAGAACGTCCTCGTCGACGAGGGAGGAGTCGCCAAAGTACCAACCGCCCTGAACGATGCGATGGCCAATACCCTCGATCTTGACGCCGTTGGCCTCGAGGTCCTTCAGAACGACCTCGATGGCGACCTTGTGGTCGGGGAACTCGATGTTCTCGGTCACCTTCTTGGAACCGTTGGCAGCGTGGGTGAAGGTACCGCCGGTAAAGCAGACGCGCTCGCAGGAGCCCTTTGCGGACACCTTGTGGGACTTGGTATCGATGACCTGATACTTAAGGGTCGAAGATCCTGCGTTGACGACCAGAACGTTCATGTGTCTCCCTACTAACAGGCGGTGTGGCGCCGCCAGGTTACATACGTTTCAATAATAAACCCAAACGCCCTCGCGCTCGGGTTTATTGCGTTGATATATAAGTTATCGGTGCCTAAATACTCATGGCCTTTGACTTGTAAGACGAAATAGCGCGGGGATATACACCAGAGAAGAAATCCCGAGCGCAACAAGCAATACGACTCGAATGCCCGCAACGCTACTCAGCACAGAGTTGAGCAGATAGAAAAGAACAGCACCCACCGCCACCATCTGGCTTTGAACCGAAATCAGTGAACAGCGCATCGATGAATCGACAGCATTTTGAAAAATTGAGTATTTAATTGAAGCAAATAACGAGTAGGCGACCGTCTGCAACACATAGAACACGGGCAGCAAATAGACCGGAGTAAAGGGAATCAAAAATAGAGCAGTCAGGGAAAGGCGCACGATGCCGCAAATACGCGCAAAACGGCCCTTGTCGACATGAGCAATCACACTGGGCACAATAAGCCCCATGGAGGCCGAGGCAAGGAGCTGGACCGCAATGATCACACCCGAAGCGACGGCATTCATTCCGCGACCCGCAAGCAACAGTGAGAAAAAGTCTTCCAGGGCGACAAAAGCAAATGCCTGAGAACAGTCCATGATGAACGCTGAACGAAGAATGCCATTACACGCAATAGCGGCACCGATCATCTTCGGGCTAATTCCACGCTCAGGTGTCCCCGCAGCGCTCCCTCTTTGCATCTCAGGAATGCAGACAACGACAACCAACGTCAACACCATTGCGATGGTATCTGCCGAAAGACCAATAAGATATGCACCGACAGACGAAATGAAACCGCCCACGCAAGCGGAGATGGCATAAGAGGCATAGAAAACAAATCGCTCAACGACATTAAGTCTTACGAGCTGGTCCTGAGAGACGCTGTCAATGTAAATCGCTTCGATGGATCCGCTCACACATGCAACGGCAAAACCTTTAAGAGCAAACGCACCGATTAAAAGCAGAGGAGAACGGACGAGAAGCAGGGCGGCGTAGTATCCAAGCATTCCCACGACGCCAACGAGGCCGCTTGTCTTTCGTCCAAACCTATCAGCAATATAGCCAGTGGGAACTTCAAGGATGAACTTGCTCACTTGATATGCAATCATCATGCTAGAAATCGCCACCATCGAGAATCCGACGAATTCAAGGTAAACCGTCAGAAAATACAAGATGGTGCTGAAGTTCGACAGAAAAACGAACGTCATATAAAGCAAAACCGTACGGTTTTTCATACTCCGCCCTCCAAGAGTCAGCAATCTAAAATCGGAATCTTGGAAAAGCATGAGGGCAGAGCCGTCAGTCATGTGTTACAAGGCGTCAACATTCACTTGACGCCACGAGGCCAAATGGCCTCACGAAGCAAGGTGACGCAATAGGTGAAGAAATACCGTCTGGTGTCGATCGGTCCAGGCATTTTGTCGATAGCAAAAGTAGATGGGCAAGGCTACGTCATGCGAGCCTTCAATGGAACACTCGCTCACTTCCAGTCCATCTGATGCGAGAGAAGAGCCAGAAAAGCTCAATATCAATCCCCCGGCTTGAAGAAACTCAGTCTGCGCCCTGTTTCCGTATTCGACATCGCGAAAGCAGAAATTAACCAGCTGGGTTTCGGGGCATTGATTGATTGCATTGAGACAGGGTGACAAATTAATGGGAACAGCGAGCCTGCCGCCCAGTAACTCACAAATGGTCATAGCGTCAACAGATTGATGACCAGCTGGGCATGAAAGAACCTTGAGCTCCTTTTCACCCAAGTATTTCGAAGAAAGGACACTATCCCTTGGTTCCTCAAATGAGATGGCCGCATCCGAAATGCCAAGCACAAGTGATTCAAAGCATGTGGCCGTTGGCTGATGCCAAACATCAAGGTGAATCTGAGGGTGCGAGCTTTCAAACGAGTCATACCAGTTTTCGGCAAAAAGTCGCCCCCGCCCATGAAGGCAGGGGGCGTAAAGACGGAAAGGGCCGTCGGGCGAAACGCCGCCGTTCCCCGATTGAGCGTACTTTTTGAGATCGTCGACTTGCGCCAGGATCACGCGTGCACGATGCGCAAATTCTCTGCCCGCCGGAGACAAAACAGCCTCCCCCGCCGATCGATTGAGCAAAACGATCTGATACTCAGATTCCAACTTTTTTATTGCCGACGAAACGGCCTGCGGACTCACGTGAACGGCGCGAGCCGCTTTGCGCACGCCGCCATAGTTCGCTACAGCTTGAAGGTATTCGAGTTGAGAAAGCTGCATAGATTACTCCAAAGGCAGCCAAGTCGACGGGCCGTGCGTCCTCAGATGAGGTTCTCGCCCAGGTTCTTGCCGCCGAGAACGTGCATGTGGAAGTGCATGACGGTCTGGCCGGCGTTGACGCCCTTGTTGGAGATGACGCGGAAACCGTCCTCCAGGCCCTTGGCCTTAGCGACCTCCTGGATGGCGTGAGCCATGGCGCCCATGGTCTCGGCAGGCACGCTGTCGGCGATGTCGCTGTAGTGCTTCTTGGGGATCACGAGGGTATGGACCGGCGCCTGGGGGTTGAGGTCGTCGAAGGCGATGACCTGATCATCCTCGTAGACGACGGTCGAGGGGATCTCGTGGTTGGCGATTTTGCAGAAGATGCAATCACACATGGTTGGTTCCTTTCTCACAGACCAAGGTAATTATATTTGGTCGGGATGGTTAGAACGAAAGCTTGTCGTCGGTGTTGGCGGTTTCGCCGTCGGCGAGCACGTCGTTGCCGTCGACGTCCTTCAGGAGCACCGAGACCTTCTGCTCGGCATCGGACAGGCGGGTGCGCAGGCTCTTGAGGAGCTCGACGCCGCGGGTATAGCTCTCGAGTGACTCCTCGAGCTCCATATCGCCCGACTCCAGGCTGCGGATAATAAGTTCCAACTCCTGCGAAGCCTGCTTGTACGTAAGCTGCTCGACCGGGGTCTTCTCTGCCATATCTGTTTCCTTTCCTAAAGGTCTATCACTATGAAACGCGGTCTACTCGACCGTATTGACGGTTGCCGCCACGTTGCCGTCTGCCATGCGCACGCGAATGGCGTCGCCGGGCTTAAAGGCCTGGGCGCTCGTAGCCACACCATCATCGCTGTACGCGATGGAATAGCCGCGGGCAAGCACCTTGATCGGCGACAGGGCATCGAGCGAGGCCGCTGCACGGCCTAAGTCAGACGCGGGTTTGTTTAACATCGCGCGTCCCTGATGCTCCAGACGGGAACTCGCGAGCGTGAGCGCATGGCGCTTGCCATCGAGCCCCGAGGTGCTTGTGACCAGGCGCTCGGGCAGACGCTCGAAGTTAGAGCGGAATGCCCCGACCGAGCGCACTATGGCGCCCGACAGGCGATCGGCAGTCAGCGCAAGCTCCGATTCGCGACGCTCGACCATAAATGTGGGGTCGTTGAGACACGGGCGGCACGCAGCCGCATCGAGCGCATCGCCCAAGCGAGCCGTATAGGTATCCCAGGCGCGGCGACCGCGCTGATCGAGCATCTCCAGGTCGACCTGGGCCGACCCAATCATCGATGCCATCGCGGCACCCAGACGCTGATGGCGCGCCTCGAGCACATCGGCCAACTCCGTCATAGCCGGCGCCACCGATTCTGCCGCCGCCGTGGGCGTGGAGGCGCGACGGTCGCTCACCATGTCGCAAATCGAGGTATCGGGCTCATGGCCAATGCCGGTCACCACGGGCACAGGACAAGCCGCCACCGCGCGGGCAAGCTCCTCGTCATTAAAGGTCATAAGGTCCTCAAAGGAGCCGCCGCCGCGCACCAGCAAAATGCAATCCGGCGCCGGCGTAATGGAAGCGGCGCGGCGCAAGCCCTCAATGAGCTCTGCCGGCGCGCCCTCGCCCTGAACTTTGGCGCCCACGCAGACGAGCTCGACGAGTGGATTGCGACGACGCAATGTGCGCTTGACGTCGTCGATTACGGCACCCGAAAGCGAGGTGACGACCGCCACGCGCGAGCAGAACACCGGTATGCGGCGCTTGCGCGCTTCGTCCATCAGGCCCTCGCGGCGTAGCTTTTCGGCCAGTTGCGCCACTTGTTGACGCAGCAGACCCTCCCCCGCCAGCGAAAACGAGCGAGCGACAAAGCTCATGCGGCCCGTGGCCTTATAGAGATTGAAGCTGCCCTTAAAGCTCACCTGCATGCCGTCGCGCAGATCGAACGTGCGCTTAAGATAGGCACCCTTCCAAATGATGCAGTCAACGGCGGCCGAATCGTCCTTAATCTGGAAGTAGCAGTGGCCGCTTCGGGCATTGGGGCCACGGAAGCCCGTAACCTCGCCCAGGACGCTCAGCTGCGGAATGGCATCGAGCGCACCGGCAGCGATCTCTACCGCCTGGCTCACGCTGAGCTCCTTGTGCTCCTGCTCATCCGAACCGTCGAACTCAGCGGAAACGGCATTGCCGGTTAGATTCCAGCCTGCCACGCAGCCTCCTTTCGTCATCGTGCACAAGGGCTTCGGCCCCGTGCAAATTCGAGTCCAACACATAGTACAGCGCCGCGGGGACACAAATCTCCGCGGCGCCTGTCAAGCCAATTTGTTATCGGTTGGAGTTTCTGTTGTAGCGAGCCATCAGGTAGAGCAGCTGAATGATCGAAGTGAGCGCTGCAGCAACGTAGGTAAGCGCGGCTGCCGTCAGGACCTTCTTGGCACCATTGACCTGCTTGGAGCTCATGCCCGACTGCTCGATGTACGCCACGGCGCGGCGGCTGGCATCAATCTCGACCGGCAGCGTAACGAGTTGGAACAGCACGCTAAACGAGAAGAAGATCAACGCGAGGGTCGTGAGCCCCGCGATGTTCATAAACAGCCCCATGAGTAGCACGATGGTCCAGGTGTTCTGGGTAAAGTTGACGACCGGGACCAGGGCAGTGCGCACCTTCATCATGGCGTAACCGCTTTGGCGCTGGGCGGCATGGCCCGCCTCGTGACAGGCGACGGCAACGCTTGCGACCGAACCGCCCGAACGGTTGGCATCAGAGAGGTACAGGTTGTTATCCTGCGGGTTGTAATGGTCAGTGAGCTCACCGGCGACGCCCTTGATACCCACGGCATTGCAACCGTTGGCGTCGAGCATACGGCGCGCGACCGCGGCGCCCGTGTCGCCGTCCGAGCGAACCTTGGACCAGGTTTTGTACGTCGAGTTGATATAGCTCTGAGCAGCAAGACCGAGCACCGTACAAACAAGAACAACCAGCAGGTACAGCGGGTCGATGCCAAAGCCGTATCCATAGTAATAGGGCATGCGAATTCCTTCGAATCGAGTTACACGTTGGAGGCATTCTACCCACTCAGCCGACTAGGCTTCCCTATAACAACTCAATCTTTCCGTCCTTCACGGTGAGTCCCATGTTGCCCGAGAGCAAATCGTCCAGGCGCGAGCCCACAAGCTCAAAACGCCAACCTTCGCGCAAGCGGCTTTGCTCGGGATGCTCAATATAGTCGGCCAGGTCATCGCGCGAGGCAATAACCGAGGTCGCAACGCCCGAACGCTCGGCAACCAGGCGAATAAGCGCATACATAAGGTCGGTCACGCTCTCCAGCTCCGGAGAGATCTGGCGATGCCCGCGCACCAAGAGCGGCAGGCGATCATGCGGACAGCTCGCACCGCGCTTGATGGCCATGAGTGCGCCGTCCACGTCGCGCTCCCCCAGCTGATCGGTACCGCGGATGCTACGGAACTCCTCGACACGCACGGGATTGCGCTTGACGAGCGCCAGCAGCGTATCGTCGGACATGACCCACTTGCGCGGGATGTTGCGCCGCTCGGCGCGGTCCTCACGCCAGGCGGCAAGCTCGCGCGCAATGCCCAGCTGATGGCGGCTGCACGAATTGATGCGCTTGACCTTGCGGAATGCTTCATGGCGGTCAGCGCGGTAGTGCGACTCGTCGGCCAGAGGACGCAACTCGTCGAGCACCCAATCCACACGGCCCAGCTCGCGCAGGCGGCTCATCATCTCGGTATAGGCGACGATCAGATACTTGACGTCATCGATCGCGTACTCAATCTGTTTATCGGTCAGCGGGCGGCGCGACCAGTCGGTCAGCGACTCGGTCTTAGGCAACGAAACGCCGCAGAACGTCTGCACGAGCGCACCGTAGGAAATCTGCTGGCGCTCGCCCAAAAAGGCGGCGGCGACCTGCGTGTCAAAAATCGGACGCGGCAGCGCGCCCACGGTGTGGAGCATGACCTCCATATCCTGCGAGCAGGCGTGGAAGACCTTGGTCACGCTCTCGTCGGCCATGAGTTCGGCCAAGGGAGACAGGTCGTCGATCACCAGCGGATCGACCGCGACGCTCTCGGCAGGGGTGGCAATCTGAACCAGGCACAGGCGTGGATGGAACGTGCGCTCGCGCAAAAACTCGGTATCGACGGCAATCGCGTCAAACTCACGGGCGCGCTGGCAAAAGTCGAGTAGAGCCTGATGTGTGGAAATGTACATATCAACCCATCGAATAAGGTTAGGCCCGAAAAACACGGGTAGGATATCGGCATTGCTCTACAACTATACTCGGTTAGTCACAGAACGGGAACGTAAGTATGCGCTGCCTCATCATCCACAACCCGGCATCGGGCCCCAGCTCCGATGAAATCTTCGCATTCACGCACGCCCTTGCACAGGGCGGCGACGAGGTCGTGATGCGCTTTATCGGCGATGGCATGGAGCCCGAGGATGCCGTGGCGGATGTGCGCGAGTTCGATCGCGTGGTGATTTCGGGCGGCGACGGCACCGTCTCCAACGTGCTCGACCAGATGCGCGGATGCGGCGTCCCCACGCTCGTCTTCCCCTCCGGCACGGCCTGCCTATTCTTCAACAACATCGGCAATGCGCGCGAGGCGGCGGCGCTCGCCAAGGCCTGCCGCGACGGCCGCACCGTCAAGGCGGATATGGGTGAGCTCTTTTGGCTCGACGAGAACGGCAACGAAAAGCGCCACGGCTTCATCATCATCGCCGGCTCGGGCTACGATGCCGAGATCATGATGAAGGCCGCCCCCACCAAAAACGACATCGGCGAGATCGCCTACTTCCTCTCCGCGCTCGCCACGCCCAACCCCACGGTGGCGCACTTTACGATTGAGCATGACGGCATTGTCGAGGAACTCGATGGCATCTGCTGCATGGCAGGCAACACCTCAGTCATCCAAAACGACATCAACCTATTCCCCGACTGTCGCATGAACGACGGCATGGTCGATATCGCAGTCATCGACCCCGTAAAAACCGTGCAGCTGCTCCCGACCGTGATCACCGCCGCACTCGATCCCGCCGGCAAGGTGCTCGGCCGTCCGCAGTTCAAAATCATCCAGACCAAAGAAGCCAAGATCACCTGCACCCCGTCGCTGGGTATGCAGTTCGATGGCGAAATCATCTCCAGCAACTCGGGCGTCTTTGGAGCCCGCGCACTTCCACAATGCCTCGACCTCATCGTCGACGAATTCTCCCCGCTCGGAAAATAGGAGGACTCTATGAACGACAATCCCCTGCTCGGCTTTATCATCATCGTTTTGGCCATGCTCGTCGGCTATGCGATCAACGTGATCCACCGCCGGAAGAAGTAATTCCACATTGGTATGATATTCATCAAATTATCGTCTCCCCTGCTGTTTATGCATTTGCCAAACAGCAGGGGATTTTCATTTCAGGCATTCCCAGCTACTTTATTCGGCTACAGTAATTACAGGGCGTCTTTATTAAAGTAAAGCTACAAACTGAGTACAATTAACCGCTCGTCGCATATTTCATCACGCTTATCGAGTAAGTGTCTTTCATAGATGAATATTGTTTCCAGTTCGTTACGCTAATGGGGTGTCTTTATTGGCTGAAGCCCTCTGGCGACAGAGGGCTTTCGCACGCTGGGAGGGAAAATGAGGAAAACTCACCCCGTCAACGCGCTCAAGAAGCTAG
The DNA here is from genome assembly GCA_905215195.1 of uncultured bacterium. Lineage (GTDB taxonomy): Bacteria > Actinomycetota > Coriobacteriia > Coriobacteriales > Coriobacteriaceae > Collinsella. Next base: position 13,234 of record CAJMPF010000013.1, read on the forward strand.
GTATAGGCCTCGCCTTTGGAGCTGCAACCATCATGTCCATGCCGACGTCTGCGCTCGCCTGCACGCAGATGTACATGGGCAAGAACCTTACGGCCGACGGTAACACGTACTATGGCCGCACCGAGGACATTGGCACTCGTTACCTCAAACACTATGGCATCGAGCCCTCTTATGGCCCTGGTCATACCTACAGCTCGGACGAGTCCGGATTCTCCTACACCTCGACCAAGACTACGTATCGTTACAGCTACGTGCGTGACCATCCTGCTGAGTGGGACGGACGCTGGGATGCCTACTCCGAGGCCGGCATCAATGAGAAGGGCGTCTCCTGCTCCGCAACACTGAGCACCTCCTACAACGACGATGCCAAGACAGCGGATCCCACGACCAAGCATGCCCACAAAGCAAATCCCGAGGTCAAAAATACCGGCATCGGCGAGTACAGCTACGCGGGCGTCATCTTGGGCGAGAGCGCAACGGCCCGCGAGGGCGTCGAGCTTATCGGCAGTCTGATTGACGAGCAGGGCGTCTGCTCCAACGACCAGATTGTCATCGCCGACAACACCGAGACTTGGCTGTTCGCCGCGCTTTCCGGCCACCAGTGGATCGCTATGAAGCTGACCGACGACGTCGCTTCGGTCAACCCCAACATTAGTAACCTCAATTTCCAGGTCAATCTTGACGATCCTGAGAACTGCCTCCACTCTGAGGGGATCAAGACTATGCCCGAAGAGAAGGGCTTCGCCAAGTACTTTGAAGACGGACAGTTCGATGTTGCCCAGACCTACGGTGCATCTATCAACAATACGGGCATGGGCTCTTGGGCGCGTTATATCCAGGGCCGCGACTACTTTATGGCTCCGCTGACCGAGGGCACCGACTACGAGATCGTCAAGGACAAGGACAAGAATGACGTCACGCTCGGTGCCATGGTTCATGAGATGCAGCCGCTGTTCTTCCAGCCCAGCAAGTCCGACTGGAACACGTTTGAGCTGATTCGCGCCTTCGGCAACCGCGGTGAAAAAGTCCCCGGCCTTAATGCCAATACTGACGGTGTCAGCAGCATCGGTTCCGACCGCAACGCCGAGGCCAACCTCTTCCAGATTCGAAAGGGCTATGACCCCGAGGTTGCAACCATCCAGTGGGAGATGCTCTCCTGCGCCGAGTTCTCCGTCGCTATCCCGCTATACTCCGCTCTGATGACCGAAGTCAGCCCCTACTTCAGCGACCAGACCGTTGATTATGGTCACTGCAGCGAGACGGACATCGTGAACAACGAGGAGCCCGAGAACTCCATTAACTACGTCCTGATGGACATCAACTCGCTTTGCTTCGCGAACCGCGCACAATTCGCCACCAGCGTCCGCACCTACCTCGATGCGCTCCAGAACGAGCTCATCGAGCAGAACAAGGAAGTCGACACCGCCATGCTGGCCAAGACGACCACCGAGGGCCGCACTGCCCTGGCCAACAAGGCCGGCAAGGCTGCTACCGAGAACACCTACAAGAAGTGCAAGGCCTTGCTCCAGGAGATGCGCGCCTATCTGAAGGCTGAGAACTTCGACCAGCCCTTCACCCCGAGCGACCTGAACACCGAGACCAACGGCCTCAAGGTGTCCATCACCTACGCCAAGGACGCTCTTGCCACCGATCCGGTCACCCCGGATCAGCCTGGCACTCCCGAGCAGCCTGGTACTCCTGAGCAGCCCGGTACCCCCGAGCAGCCCGCTAAGCCCGAGCAGCCCACCACCAAGCCCGAGAAGCCTGGCAAGTCGGACACCACGACCACGGTAACCACCAACAAGACGAACACCAAGGGCGGCCTGCCCACCACCGGTGATCGTTTTGATGGCCGCGTGGTGGCTGCATTCGCCATCGCTGGCGTTGCCGTCATCTCCGCGGGCGGTTACTTCCTCTACCGTCGCAATAAGGAGTAACGTCTTAGCTGAGCGGGCAAGGCAGCAATGGCAGGCTCGGCCGCTCAGCCCGCTCTTT
>CAJMPF010000014.1 GCA_905215195.1 uncultured bacterium
CGTCAAGCGGTCCACCGTTCGGTAGAACGGCGGAACTAATTAGCTCTGGCGGTAGTGATCAAAGAAGTCGGCGAGGTCTTCGAGGGACTCTTTGAGTACTTCCATGCGCGGCAGGTACACGATGCGGAAGTGGTCGGGCTCGGCCCAGTTAAAGCCGCCGCCGCGCGTGATCAGGATCTTCTTCTCGTGCAGCAGGTCGAGGGCAAACTGCTCGTCATCGGTGATGTTGAACTTTTTAACATCCATCTTGGGGAAGATGTAGAACGCCGCGCGCGGCTTAACCACCGAGATGCCGTCAATCTTGTTGAGCGCCTCATACACAAAGTTGCGCTGCTCGTAGACACGGCCGCCAGGACGGATGTAGTCGTTGACGGACTGATGGCCACCGAGTGCCGTCTGAACGATCGATTGAGCCGGCACGTTGGAGCACAGGCGCATGTTGGAGAGCATGTTGATGCCCATGATGAAGTCGCTCATGCAGCGCTGGTTGCCCGAAAGCACCATCCAGCCAATACGATAGCCCGCGATCATGTGCGACTTGGAAAGGCCGCTAAAGGTAACGCAGGGCAGGTCGGGAGCGAGCGAGGCAATCGAGACGTGCTCGTAGCCGTCCATGCACAGGCGGTCGTAGATCTCATCGGCAAAGATCATCAGCTGATGCCTGCGCGCAATCTCGACGATGCCCTCGAGCACCTCGCGCGGATAGACGGAACCCGTGGGGTTGTTGGGGTTGATGATGACGAGGGCCTTGGTCGCGCTTGTGATCTTGGACTCCATATCCTCCAGGTCGGGATACCAATCCGCCTGCTCATCACACAAATAATGTACGGGATGACCGCCGGCAAGGGTTGCGCACGCCGTCCAGAGCGGATAGTCGGGGCTGGGGATCAGGATTTCGTCGCCATTGTCGAGCAGCGCGTTCATCGAAAGCTGAATGAGCTCGGACACTCCGTTGCCCGTGTAGATATGCTCCATCTGAACATTGGGCAGGCCTTTGATCTGCGAATACTGCATGATCGCCTTGCGCGCAGAGAACAGGCCGCGCGAGTTGGAATAGCCTTCGCAGTCGGGCAGCTGCTGACGCATATCCTTAATGACCTCATCGGGCGTGCGGAAACCGAAGGGTGCCGGATTGCCGATATTGAGCTTGAGGATGCGCTCGCCTTCGTCCTCCATACGGGCGGCCTCGTCGACGACGGGACCGCGCACATCATACAGGACGTTATCAAGCTTGGTGGATTTAGAAAAAGTACGCATGGTGGTGCTCCTTGGAATTTGAGCTGAGGGATGGGGTTCGGGCTTGGAAACGTTACGGGGCGATGATGCCTCGCCTTGATCGGCGTCACCGGCAAGCAGCCAGGTAACATCGACCTCCAAAATGCGGGCGAGCAGCTCTGCCACATCGCGCCGCGGAATCGTCTTGCCGCTCACATATTGGCTCATCTGACTCTTGCCGAGTTTTTTGCCGAGCATCTCCGATGCGCGGATTACGTCCGACTGGCGAACGTCGCGATCGGACATGGTCTGTCGCAGGCGATCGCTAAACGTCTCTTGGGCCACTAGAACCTCCTTGCTGGCAAAGTTCAATTTACAGAACACGAATTGAACCTGAGTTCAATTTAGGCAGCAGTATAGCGCGGCGCATTATCCTAAAGTTCAATTTCACAAGAAAATGTACCGAGCCCTGAGAATTGTCCCAAAGTGGACAACAGGTACGCGCTTTTAGAGGTATTCAAGGAAACGAGCCGCCGCAAGCGAAACGTCAGCGGTGCGGTATATGGCGTCTATCTGCCGATGAGGATGTCCCTCGAGCGGGCGCACGGCGACATCGAACTGGCAGCGGCGCAAGATGAGCGCCGGAAGAATGCTCACGCCCAGGCCGTCCTCGACCATAGCCATAATCGCATAGTCATCCCAGGTCGACAGTTTTGAACGCACTGTCAGCCCCGCGCGGCGAAACAGCAGCGTAATCTCGTCGTCGCTACCCCGTTCCAGCAGAGTAAACTGCTCGTTGGCCAAATCGGCAAGGGAAACGACCTCCGCGGTGGCAAGCGAGGAGTCCGCTGGCACCACGGCCATCAGCTCGTCTTGCACCAACGGCCGCGACGCCATGCCGGCGCCGCGTGGCTCGCGCGGAATAAAGCCCAGGTCACAACGACCCTTAGCCACCCATTGTTCAATCTCTGAGTAATCGCCCATCAGCAACTCATAATCGACGTCCGGGTGATCGGCGCGAAACCGCGCAATCACCGGCGGCAGCACGTGGGTCGCCACGCTCGAAAACGTACCGATGCAGATTTTGCCGCGCATGAGCCCACGCATCTCATCCACGCGTCGCTGCAGGCGGCCAAACTCTTCGCATAACGCCTCGACTGCCGGCATGACCTGCCGCCCGTCGGCAGAAAGCACCACGCCCTCGCGGCTGCGATCAAGCACCTTAAAACCCCAGTCTGCCTCAAGGTCGCCCACCATGCGGCTCACGCCCGACTGCGAATAGCTCAACCGCTCTGCAGCACGCGTAAAGCTGCCGGCACGCACCGTCTCGAGCAGCACTTGCATCTTTTGGATATTGGTCTCCACGGCACGCCTCCACCTTTACATGAGTTTTTGTCATGTTTGCCATGCATTATATTCGCTTTTCTTCTAAAGCCAGTTCACCCATAGTGAACATGCTCGGATATAGAGGGGATGTCAGCGCATGAACAACGGACTGTTTACGTACTTAGCAGCATTGCTATTGTTTGGCTCAAACGGCATCATCGCCGCTGTCATCGCGCTGCCGAGCTCTGATATCGTGCTCCTGCGCACGTTTTTGGGCGCACTCTCGCTTGTCACCATCCTCGCCATCACTCAACGCCATAAACTGCAGGCGCCATCTCGCCCCCGCGAAGCTGCGGCTCTCATCCTCTCGGGGGCCGCACTGGGCGCCAGCTGGATTTTTCTGTTCCGCGCCTACCAGACGATCGGCGTCGGCGTATCCTCGCTGCTGTATTACTGCGGTCCCATCATCGTTATGGCCCTCTCCCCGCTCATTTTTGGCGAGAAGCTGACCGGCGGTAAAATTACCGGCTTCATAGCCGTCGCCTGCGGCGCCTTCCTCATCGCGGCCCAAGGCCTCGGCGGCAATATGCCCATCGCAGGCATCGTCTGCGGCATCGCCTCGGCCTTCTGCTACGCGTTGATGGTCATTGCCAGCAAGGGAGCGCCACATATCGAAGGTCTCGAGAACTCCACGCTCCAGGTGAGCGCCGCCTTTGTGACCGCGCTGGTCCTCACGCTCATCACGCAGGGCGCTCCCTCATTCCTGTCCGCCGGCATCGCCACCAGTATTGATTGGCGCGCCGTCGTCATGCTCGGCGTCGTCAACACCGGCATCGGTTGCCTGCTCTACTTTAGTGCCGTCGCCAAGCTGCCCGTCCAGACCGTCGCCGTCGTCGGCTACCTTGAGCCGCTTTCGGCCGTCGTGTTCTCGGCCATCCTTTTGGGCGAAACCATAACACCGGTCCGCCTGATGGGCGCCGCGTTTATCATCGGCGGCGCGATTTTTTGCGAACTCGCCGGCAAACGCGCAAACGCCAAGGCTGGCATCGCCCAGACAGCACGTGCTTAATAGCCCCTGCTCTGAAATACTACCTGCGTACATGAATAATCCCCAGATGGGGATTATTGTCTAAAACACCCCGATGTGCCAAACTGCTCTTATATGTATAAAGATGGCATAAAGGTCTGCTGCTCGTGGCAGAGGCCAGATGTCCAAGGGAGTCCACGTGGCACACAACAAGCTGGAGGCAAGCCTCCAAGACCAGCGTAGTCAAGGCGGGCATGGAGCCATTCCCCTCTCCGCTGGCATGCTGCTCGTAACGCTCGGCGTCGTCTACGGTGACATCGGCACGAGCCCCATGTACACCATGAAATCAATCGTCGCCAACAACGGCGGCATCGGTACCGTCAGCGAGGACATGATCTTGGGCGCGCTCTCGCTCGTCATCTGGACCATGACACTCGTGACCACGGTCAAGTACGTTGTAATCGCCATGAAGGCCGACAACTATAACGAGGGCGGCATCTTCGCCCTGTTTAGCTTGGTGCGCAAAGTGGCGCCGTGGCTGATCCTTCCCGCCATGATCGGCGGCGCGGCGCTGCTCGCCGACGGCATCCTCACCCCCGCGGTCACGGTCACCACGGCCATCGAGGGTCTGCGCACCATCGAATGGGGCCATGCGCTGCTGGGCGACGGCCAGACCAATGTGATCATCATCACCATCATCATTATCTGCGGTCTGTTTGCCATGCAACGCGCCGGCACTTCGTCAATCGGCAAGCTGTTCGGCCCGCTCATGACGCTATGGTTCCTGTTCCTGGCGGGCGCAGGCCTGTTCAACATGCTCGGCAACCTGTCCATCCTGCGCGCCCTCAACCCCATTCGCGGCATCATGTTCCTGTTCTCGCCCATCAACCACTCGGGCATCATGGTGCTCGGCTTTGTCTTTCTGTCGACGACCGGCGCCGAGGCGCTCTATTCGGACATGGGTCACGTGGGCAAGGCTAACATTTACGCATCCTGGCCGTTCGTAAAGGCGGCCCTTATCTTTAACTATCTGGGTCAGGGCGCTTGGCTGCTTGCCAACAATTCCAATCCCCAGATGCTCGCGATGGACATCGTCAACCCGTTCTACATGATGCTCCCCGAGCCCCTGCGCCCCTTTGCCATCGTGCTTTCGGCCGTGGCGGCCATCATCGCCTCGCAGGCGCTCATCACCGGCTCGTTCTCGCTGGTATCCGAGGCAACCCGTCTCAATCTCATGCCGCATCTGCGCATCCACTACCCCAGCGACACCAAGGGCCAGCTCTATATTCCGCTCGTCAACAACATCATGTGGGTCGGCTGCATCTTCATCGTGCTGCTGTTCCAAAACTCCGAGCGCATGGAGAGCGCCTACGGCCTCGCCATTACCGTGACCATGCTCATGACCACGACGCTTTTGACGAGCTATATCGCCGGCATCCTCAAGCACAAGCTGGGCGCTTGCGTCTTTGCCCTGCTTTTTGGCGCCATTGAGCTGTGCTTCTTCGCTTCGTGCCTCACCATGTTCTTTGACGGCGGCTACGTCATGATCTTCCTGGCCGCGCTGCTGTTTGGCCTTATGTACGTGTGGCGCCGCGGCACCGCCATCGAGCGCACGCAGACGATTCTGCTGCCCGTCTCCAAGTACATTGACCAGCTCAACCGCCTACGCAACGACGAGACCTACCCCGTACTCGCCGACAATCTGGTGTTCCTCACCAACAGCCCCGATCCGCTCACACTCGACCGCGACGTGCTCTATTCCATCTTGGACAAACATCCCAAGCGCGCCAAGGCATACTGGTTCATCAACGTGCACGTTACCGACGAGCCCTATACGCACGAGTATTCCGTTGAGACCTTTGGCACAGACTTCCTGTTCCGCGTGCGCTTGGACCTGGGCTTTAAGGTCAATCAGCGCATCAACGCCTACCTGCGCCAGATCGTTGGCGACCTGATGGCATCGGGTGAGTTGCCGCCGCAACATCACACCTACTCCATCTACGAGACACGCGGCAACGTGGGCGACTTCCGTTTTTGCATGCTGCGCAAGATGCTTGCCCCCGAAACGGACATCAACCGCAACGACCATCGCGTCATGGCCATCAAGTACGCCGTCCGCCGCGCCTGCGGAAGCCCGGCGCGTTGGTACGGTCTTGAGAACTCGGCCATCATCATCGAGTACGTCCCGCTGTTTGCCCGCATGCGCCCGGCCGTTAAGCTCGTGCGCACCCAGGTGCCGCTCGAGGTTCAGATCGAAGAGGCCGAGGAAATGGAAGTCGACATCTTCTCGGACGACCTGGTCAACGGCAACGAGGCCGGCAAGAGTATGAACGTCGATCCCACCGAGCTGCTCGAGAGCGTCGCCGATACGCCCGAACAGCAACAGCTCGACGGCCTCGAGAACGAACAACTCAACGACGCCAACTTCTAGCGACGTCACAAATCAACGACAGCGGCCCTGCACCTCACGGGAGACGCAGGGCCGCTTTGCATTGCAGTAAAGCTATCGGCTACGAACGACGCGGCTCGGGAACCACGAGCCTATCGGGGCTCGCGCCCTCGGCATCCATCAGGCTCACGTAGCGAATCGACGGGTCCCCATACATCGCGTAGTAATAATTGCCCGTGCGCGCACTAAAGCATCCGGTGTAGATAGTCTTCTCGAACTTGCCATCGCCCATCCTGGACGCCCCCTCGATCATCACCACGCCCTCGAGCGAGCGGAACATGCGGACGACGTTTTCGGTCTCGCTCTCCTTTTGCGGGTAATTGGCATTGAGGTACGCCGCCTTTACAAAACGGCTCGGCGAATAGCAATCGCCCGGAATGCCGCGCATGCCGGCACCCGCGCCATAGGGCTTGAGCTCGGCGCCACGCCATGTCGCCGTCTGCGGAAAATCGCTTGTGGCGGTGATATAGGTGCGGAGGTTTTCCATGTGCCACGGGAAGGTCGGCTGGTTGGCTAGGGTGTCGACCGGATCGTCGTATACATGCAGGCCATCAGCCATCATCTCGACCACGATGCTGCGCTGGCTGTCGCCGATAATCCAATGGAGCAGCGACACGCCCAGCCCCTCTCCGGCAGATTTGGCAACAATCACCGTGTCGCGCAGCGCGGCTTCGACCTCATCGACCGTCGAGAACGTCGCTGCCACCCACAGGGGAAACTCATAAGCCGCGATATTGGTCTTTCCATCAACCGGCCCCTCGGCATACTCGGCATAACCCGGGAAATTGAGGCCCGCCACGGCGAGGCCCGCATCGTTGCCGCAATCGAAGAACATAGGGTAGTTCTTGTAATCGATGCACATACCGATCACCGCGTGTGCCGCTGTCGCGTCGTCGATAAACGAATACGGAATGTGGAACCCGCGCGGCATCACGCGAACCTGTTGGCCGTAGTCAAAGCTCCAGTCGAGATTGCGGCCCAGATACATGTGGCCAGAATTATCGGTAAATCGAATACTCGTGCACATAGCGCCTCCTAGCTTTACGTTCTTGCTAAGGTTATTGTCACCAAACAAAAAGGCGCTAAACACAAAAGCCCGGACATGACAACAATGTCACGCCCGGGCTATTCAAGCAGGATAAACTCAACCAAGTTAACCCCGCAGGTCGTCTAAGGGGTCAAAGTGCCGCAGATTGCCACGAAAGAGGGGCGCCGCGTACTAACGGTACGCAAGCGACGATTGAGCGGCAAGGTGCGGTGCTTTGATCCCCTTAGACCAACTTGCCGAGACAGTGGTCGATCATATGCTGGATCATTTGCGCCTCGAAGCCCACAAAGTCCTGCTTGCGCTCGCGCATCTTGCCGTCGACGATCTGGTCAAAGGCAACCTTGCACTTGATATAGCGCGTGGACTTGGTGACCTCCTCGTGCGTCAGGCAGCTCTCCTCCATCTTGCTGGCGCCCAGGCCAAACACCAGACGGGGGTTGTAGAGCACGTGGGGCTCGCCGGCATCGTCCAGGTAGACGCAAACCTTCTTGGCGACGCCAATCTGGTTAGCGGCAAGGCAGCCGGCATCGTCGAGCGACTTGATGGTATCGATCAGATCCTGAGCAACCGACTCGTCCTCGACGGTCGCAACCTCGCAACGCTGGGACAGGATAGCCTCGTCGTGGCAAAGCTCTTTAATCATACGTTCCTCCATAGGGGTCGTTGTAACCGCTTAAGTATACGGTACCCACACATTTTCATGCGAAAAATACCGTCCGTCTGCTACAAAGCGCCGAACATCAACATGCGAGGAACATCAACCTTTCAAAGGCGATATAGTAGTTGAGTTCGTGTCAATCGGCCTAAACTCGGGGCCGAACAAGGAAAGGGTATGCATGGACGAACTTTTTCACGTCAGTGAGCGCAAGTCCACAATCGGGACCGAACTCCGCGCTGGACTGACAACATTCCTGGCGATGGCCTACATCATCGCCGTCAACCCCGCGGTGCTCTCGGGCGCTGGCATCGATGCGGGAGCGCTCGCCTGCGCCACCTGCCTGGGCGCCGGCATCATGACCATCTGCATGGGCATCTTCGCCAACCGCCCGCTCGCCTGCGCGTCGGGCTTAGGCGTCAACGCGATGATCGCCGGAATCACCACCACCGTCTGCGGCGGTGACTGGCACGTGGCCATGAGCGTCATCTTCCTCGAGGGCGTCGTCATCTTGCTGCTCGTGCTTTGTGGCCTGCGCGAGGCCATCATGGACGCCATCCCGGTTGTCCTGCGTCACGCCATCTCGGTGGGTCTGGGCCTGTTCATCGCCATGATCGGCCTGTGCGACGCTGGCATCATCACCGCTGGCGCCGGTACGCTCGTCGGCCTGGGCGACATCGCCTCCCCCACCTTTATCGTCGGCATCATCTCCATCGTCGTGACGGTTGCCCTGGCTTCCCGCAACGTGCCGGGCTCGCTGCTCATCGGCATCATCGTCGCCGTTATCGCCGGTATCCCCCTAGGTGTGACCCAGGCTCCGACCGGTATCATCGCCCCGCTCGACTTCTCGAGCATCGGTGGCCCCATCGCCGACGCCGGCGGCGTGCCCGCCATCGTCAAGGTCCTTACCGACCCCGCGCTCCTCGTCATCTCGTTCTCGCTACTCATGAGTGACTTCTTCGACACCATGGGCACCGCGATGGCCGTGGCCAAGCAGGGCGAGTTCCTCACCGACGACGGCAACGTCGAGAATATCAAGGAGATCCTGATCGTCGACTCCGCCGCCGCTGCTGTGGGCGGTTTCATGGGCGTCTCCTCCATCACCACCTTCGTCGAGTCCACTTCCGGCGCCGCCGACGGTGGCCGCACGGGCCTCACCTCCGTCACCACCGGCGTGCTGTTCATTCTCGCCGCGTTCTTCTCCCCCATCGTCACCATCGTTTCCAGCGCCGCCACCTGCGGTGCTCTGGTCTACGTCGGCTACCTCATGATGAGCGAGGCCTCCGAGATCGACTGGTCCGACGTGTCGCAGGGTTTCCCGGCGTTCATGATTGTCGCCGGCGTGCCCTTCACCTACTCCATCTCTGCCGGCATTGGCCTGGGCTTTATCGCCTACGTGATCGTCGCGCTCTTTAAGGGCGAGGCCTCCAAGATCAAGCCGCTCATGTGGATCGCAGCCCTCGCCTTCCTCGTCTACTTCTTTGTAGCGTAGGCGCAAGGTTCGCAATATCAAACAGCAAAGCGCGGAGTCGCATCGAGCGGCTCCGCGCTTTTCTTTTAAGCCCAGGCAACGCACGGACGCGCGATGTATTGCTTCCCAAGTTTTGGACATTTTGCCCTCCAAACGGCACTACCGCCGGCTACATCCTGCAGATATGCTGGGCGTAATCGCATAGGCCCTATGAGGATGGGAGTAACCATGGCCGCCTTGTTCACGACCCCCAAGCGCAATGACAGAACCTCTGGAGCCCATTTTGTCGAGCCCGACGTGCGCCGTCGCACGTTGCTCGCACACGGCAGCTGGCGCCGCGTGACACGCCGCATCGTCTGCGGCCTGGCCTGCGCGCTCACGGTGAGCTCGCTGCTCATGCCGAGCGTCTCGCTCGCGGCCGAGTGGGTGGACGTCGGCGGCACCCAGTACAACGCCGGCACCGCGGCAGGCGACGAGGCCGGCACCTGGAGCTGGGACGGCGCCGACGATATGAAGCTCAACGGCTATAACGGCGGTGCAATCAATGCTGCAGGCAAGCTCAACATTGCGTACGAGGGCAAGAACACCGTGAAAACCGAGCCCGATTACACCGGAGCCGCCATCAAAGCGCAGGATGGCACTAACCAGATAGCGGAGTTGAACATAACGAGCTCGAATAGCACGGATGAGCTCAATGTGACAGCCGAGGCCGATGCAATTAAATCCACAGGCGACCTCTCCATTTCTGGCCAAGGCACTGTGAACACCACGAGCACTACTTCCGACGGAATTGAGGCAAAGGGCGACCTCTCTATCACGGGCTCGGGCACCGTGAATGCAACGGGCGGTACCGAAGGTATCCAATCCAAGGACAAGACCACCATCGATTCCTCTGGCACAGTGATCGCTAAAGGAAACGAAAGTTACGGCATCTCCGCGGGCAGTGACCTCATCATCAAAGGCGGTGGCAAGGTAGAAGCAAGCTCGATAGAAGAAGCGGCGATTTGGGCTGAAGACGGCATCAACATCTCAGGCGGCAGCCAGGTTAAGGCAAACTCCGAGGAGGATCTTGCCGTCGACACTGAGGGCAGTCTCGCGGTCACGAACGCCTCCCTTGACGCAAGCGGTGTTGAATATGGTGTCTATGCCTACAAGGGCGTTACGCTCGATCACGCGACCGTGACGGTCCGTACAAGCGCGAGCGGCGGCCAGGCCATCGCCCTCATCACTGACGGGGACGACATCGTCATCAAGAATGGTTCCATCGTGGACGCGTTCGCGGAAGGCAAATTCTCGGTTGCAATCTCAACCAGAAACCACCAGCCAAACGTCGCTGGCGGCCACATCTACATCAGCGACTCCGTTGTTAAGGCTATAGCCCGCTATGTCGAGACCGGTGGCGATGGCCCCGATCACTACAGCAACGACCAAAGCGGCGTGGCCATCCCTGAGCCTAGGGGTCTGAACATCGGCATCTTCGCCCAGACCTACGAGGGCATCACGCCCGCGAGTATCTCGATCGTCCGCAGCAAGCTCACGGCCGAGGGAGACACGGCGGCAATCTTCGCTCTTGCCATAAGCGAGGATGGCAAGGCGATCGGCACCATCGAAATCAAAGGCGCTCCCATCCAGACGCCCGCAGGCGGCAAGATCATTAACTATTACAACGAGGAAGAGTACGGCCCCAGCATCTCCTACGAGACGGGTCAAACCATCGGCACGGGCGACGCCACGATCGACTCCCCCTATGACGCCGCTGTCGCCAAGAGCACGGTCATCGTGCCTCCCGAGGAGACCAAACCCGAGGAGAAGCCCGGCGAGACCAAGCCCGAGGGTTCCAAGTCCGAGGGCACGAAGACGACCAAGACCGTTGCAGTTGCAGCCACGGGAGCCAAGACCACCGGCAAGCTCGCGGCAACCGGCGACGCCTCGAACGCAACCATCGTGGCAGCCGCCCTTGCAGGAACAGCCGCCATCGCCGCGGGCGCCGTGGTGAGCCGCAAGCGCTCGTAAACACTTTTTCGCACGGGACGGGTGGATCGCGGCCCTTGCCTTCCTCGTCTACTTCTTCGTAGCGTAAGGGCAAGGCTGCAAAAGCTGAACAATAAAGCGCGGAGTCGCCATGCGGCCCCGCGCTTTTCTTTTAGCGCCGGTCCCTGCGCCGGCGTGCGGCCTATTTCTCCCCCATTTTGGCCATTTTGCCCTCCAAACGGCACTACCGCCGGCAACATCCAGCAGATACGCTGAATCTAGTCGTATAGGCCCTATGAGAACGGGAGCAACCATGGCAGCCTTGTTCACGACCCCCAAACGCAATGACACTACCGCCGGAACCCATGTTGCCGAACCCGACGTTCGCCGTCGCATAGGACTCGCGCACGGCAGCTGGCGCCGCGCGACGCGCCGCATCGTCGCGGGCGCCGTGTGCGCACTCACGGTGAGCTCGCTGCTCATGCCGAGCGTCTCGCTCGCAGCGGAATGGGTCAAGGTCGGCGGCAACAAGTACAACACCGCGGCGAGCGACGAGGCCGGTACCTGGTCGTGGGACGGCGCCGACGACTTGAAGCTCAACAACTATAACGGCGGCGAGATCCAGGCCGCAGGCAAGCTCAACGTGAATTACTCGGGAACCAACATCGTCACTGCCGAATGGATCGAAAGCATCAACGTTTCTCATGGCACTAACGAGAATGCCGAGCTCAATATCCAAGGCGACGAGGGCGGCACGCTCAGCGTGACATCTACTGAGGACGCTATCCTCTCCACGGGTAATATCAACATCGACGGAGCCGGATCCGTCAACGCCACGAGCACTGGGTTTGATGCCATCAATGCCGGAGGTGATCTCGCTATCAAAGGTTCGGGCAACGTCAACGCCACGGGTGCATCGGATGGCATCAGGGCAAACGGCAATATCACGATTGACGACAGCGGAGCCGTCACCGCCAGGGCTACCAAGGACAAGGGTATTGGAGCCGACAAGAACCTCACCATCAAGGGTGGCGGGACGGTCGAGGCAAGCTCAGCCGATGGTGAGGCCCTTTGGAGCGGCGGCAATATCAACATCTCGGACGGCAGCCAGGTCAAGGCAAGCTCCGAGAAAGACGCTGCCGTCGAGGCCAAGGGCAGCCTCGCAGCCACAAACGCCTCCCTCAACGTAAACGGTGTTGAATATGGCGTCTATGCCCACAAGGGCATCACCCTCGATCATGCAAACGTGACGGTCCGTGCAAGTAAAGGCAGATACGGTGGCGCCAACGCCCTCTTCACCTACCAGGACGACATCGTCGTCAAGAACGGCTCCACCGTGGACGCGTTTGCGGAAGGCGAGGTTTCGGCTGCATTCTCCACCAGAAACGATCGACCCAACGAGAAGGGCGGCCACATCTACATCAGCGACTCCGTTGTCAAGGCCATAGCCCGCTATGTCGAGAACGGCGACGGCCCCATCCCCTACAGCGAAAACCAAGATGGCGAGACGAGGCGCGAACCCCAAGGCGAGAACATCGGCATCATCGCCCAGACCAGCGAGGGCGTCACACCCGCAGTCATCTCGATCATCCGCAGCAAGGTAACGGCCGAAGGAGATACAGCGGCAATCTTTGCCCGTGCCATGAGCGCTGACGGCAAGACAATCGGCACCATCAAGATTGAGAACGCCGCCATCCAGACGCCCGAAGGCGGCAAGGTCATTGACTATCGCAAGCTCCGTGACGGCATCTACGAGGCAGGCCAAGCCATCGGCACGGGCGACGCCACGGTCGACTCCCTCTATATCAAAGCAGTCGCCAAAAGTACGACCATCGCACCTCCCGAGGTAGCCAAGCCGGAAGACCCCAAGCCCGACGAGACCAAGCCCGCAGAAAGCAAGCCCGCGGAGTCCAAGCAGAACCCCAAGCCTGAGGGCTCAAAGCCGACCAAGGCCGTTGCGGCTTCAACCACGAAAGCCAAGACTACCGGCGTGCTCGCGGCAACCGGCGACACCTCGGGTGCGGCCATCGTGGCAACCGTCCTTGCGGGAACAGCCGCTATCGCCGCAGGCACCATGGCGAGCCGTAAGCGTTCTTAGACGCCTCTGCGCACATGGCAGCTCCCGCGAAGGCCCCGAGCCCCAGCACCGTTTAACAACGCCACCGCCGAGCTCCCCTCCGGCGGTGGCGTTTTCCATATGCGTCCGCAGGGGATGCACGAGATTGTCTTTGGTCTAGCCCAACCGGCATACGCTGGCGTGCGACAATTGGGGCTGCCGATATCACAACACTGAGAGAAGCCCGTCATGAAAGCGCATCAAAAGCAGATAACCGTTTATTCGAATCATACGGAAAGCGCGCCTGTCATCTACCTTCCAGTGGTCGTGGGCGACGGCAGCGAGGTTTATAAGTGTTGCCGAGAGCTCGACTGTCCGCCATTCGCCCTCGTCACCATTGGCGGGCTCGATTGGAATCGCGAGCTGAGCCCCTGGGCATGCGACGGGACCGTACGCGATGCCGAGCCTTTCGGCGGCCAAGCTGCCGAATTTCTTGATGAGCTGCTGAATCAGATAATCCCCCAGGTCGAGTCGTCGCTTCCTCAACCGCCCACCCGGCGCGGCATTGCCGGTTACTCGCTCGCGGGCCTCTTCGCACTCTGGTCCCTCTGGCAAACCGACGCCTTTGACCGCGCCGCGAGCGCATCGGGGTCGCTATGGTTTCCCGACTTTGTCGACCGTGCCAGCACGGCCCCTTTTGCCGGCAGCCCGCAAGCCGTCTACCTGTCACTCGGCAAAAAGGAAACCAAGACGCCCAACCGCATGATGCGGCATGTACTCGACGACACACGCGCGATGGAAACGTTGCTCGTCGAGCGCGGCATTCCAACAACGCTGGAGCTCAACCCCGGCAATCACTTTGCCCAAACCGACTTACGCATGGCCCGCGGCATCCACTGGATACTGACACATTAAAAATGGTGCCCACACGCATATACGCATGGGCACCATATCTTGTTTTAGCTGAACGCAGCTGCTACTCAGCAGCCTCCTCAAGCTCGGAGACATCAAACTCAAAGTCGTTACCCGGCAGGATGGCGTTGAGCACAATGCCCACCAGTGAGCCCACGGCAATGCCGGACAGTGAAATGGTCACGCCGCCCAGCTCCAACACGATGGCGTCGGCGGTGCTGTACGCGATGCCGAGCGAAAGCACGAGCACCAGCGCGGCAACCAGCACGTTGCGGTTGTTCTGGAAATCGACCTGGTTCTCGATGAGGTTGCGGACGCCCACAGCGCTGATCATGCCGTAGAGCACGAGCGACACACCGCCGATCACACACGCCGGCATGGCCGCAATGACAGCCGCGAACTTGGGGCAGAACGAAAGCACGATGGCGCAACACGCGGCAATTCGAATTACGCGCGGGTCGAACACGCGCGTCAGGGCGAGCACGCCGGTGTTCTCACCATACGTAGTGTTGGCCGGAGCGCCAAAGAGCGAAGCCAGAATCGTGGCAAGGCCGTCGCCGAGCAGCGTGCGATGCAGACCGGGATCGGCAATGTAGTTGCACTCGCAAGTCGAACCGATAGCAGAGATATCGCCGATATGCTAGATCATGGTCGCGAAGGCCAGCGGCATGATGGTGATGATGGCCGTCGTGGCAAGACCGCTATCGAACTGCGGCCCAAAGAGTGCAAACACGGTGTTGTCCCACACGATGGGCAGACCGACCCACGGAGCGGCGGCAACGCCCGAGAAATCAACCTCGCCGAGCGCAGCCGCAACGGCATAGCTCACCACAACGCCCAGCAAAATCGGCACGATCTTGACCATGCCACGGCCCCAGATGTTGCAGATGACGATAACGGCAACGCCAATGACAGCCACAAGCCAGTTGGTCTGGCAGTTAGCAATAGCGGAACTTGCCAGGATCAAGCCGATGGAAATGACGATGGGGCCAGTCACCACCGGCGGAAAGAAACGCATGACACGCTTGGCGCCAAACGCGCGGAAG